>JAFMRN010000016.1 GCA_017354065.1 Solirubrobacterales bacterium | reverse complement strand
GTTGAAGACCTGCGCCTCCCCGACCTGGCTTGAGCTGAGTCCGGAGCTGACCGCCACACAGTAGCTCGGGGTCGCGCACGACACCGACGCGTCTTGACCCTTGGTCACGCTCGTTGAACGGTGCCAGCTGCTTCCGTCAAAGCGATACACGTAACTGATATAGCTGCTGCCGTGGTTCTCATCGACGGCTGCCATACAGAAGCTCGTGCTCTTACACGACAGTGATGACACGGTCGCGTCCCAGTCGGGAGGCTGGGGTGCCAGCGTGTGCACTGAGCCCGCGCTCGTGCCGTTGAAGGTGACGTAGCTGTTCTTGTTGCTGACCCCGAAACAGGCCGTTGAGCTGACACAGGACAGCAGTCTGACGCCGATCCCCGTGTCGTGCGCCGCGCTCCAGTTGGTGCCGTCGTAGCTGGTTCCATATCCTTGTGAGTCGACCGCCAAGCAGGAGTCTTTGTCCGCGCACGACACGGCGGTCGGGCTGCTTGTCGCCCCGGGCTGGGTGACGCTGGCGTCACTCCAGGCAGCCGAGTTTGTCCAATCTGCGTTGGCCGCCCCGGCCGGGGTGGCGGCCAGCAGCGCGAGTCCCAATCCGAGTACCGCTGCCAGTAGCGCGAGAGGTCCCCGCAGATGCGAGCACTTATGCATTTTCTTCAGCCTCGTCTCTTGGTCGATACGAAATTGTTTTGGTTACGCGACGCCCAGATGTCTCCGGTGCCGCCGCCGACGCAGAAATACGCGCTCGGGCACGAGAAGGTGTTCGACCAGACCGGGTCGTGGGCGTCTACACGACTCGTCCGTCCCCAGGCGTGGCCGTTGAACGGGATGGCCCATCCGACGTCGGTGGAACCAGCATCCCCACCGACTAGGCAGAAGTGACTGCTGGCGCATGTCACCGAGCCCAGAAAGGTTGGGTGCGGGCCGCCCAGGGGCACGCTCTGGCGCCGGCTCCACGCATGGCCATTGAAGGTTCTGGCGCCGCCGATGTGGTCGACCGCGAGGCAGAAGCCGGTGCGTGGGCAGTCAACCGCTTCCAAGCCGCTGGGGTTGGACATGCGGACCAACTTGCTCCAGCTGCGGCCGTTGAACGCCGTGGCGATACCCGGGTCCTGCTCGGTTCCCGGCGACCCGACCTTGCCGACGGCGACACAGAAACGCGCGTTGGCGCAGGAGATCGCCGAGTAGTACACGTCGGTGCGGGCCTGTGTCGTGCGCCAGTTGTGTCCGTTGAAGACCGCGATGGAACGCCACTGGTTATCCCTGGCGACGCCGTAGCACAGCGTGGCGCTCAGACACGACACGTTGTCGACCTGCAGGCTCCCCGATTGCTGGGCCGGGCTCCATGTTTGGCCGTCGAACGTGGCGTAGAAACCCTGGCCTTCAGACGAGTAGGCATGCTGGTTGTCAGGGACCTGGGTGTTGCCGACCAGCAGGCAGAAGTTCCTGCTGCTACAGGAGATGCTCTCGACCACCGGAGAGTCATCGGACGTAATGTCCGCGCCAGGGAGCGGCTGTAGGCTACTCCAGTGCTGACCGTTGAAGACCGACGTATCGGGCACGTGGGTGGCCGTGTTCCACACCACCCCAGCGCAGAAGCTCTTGCTCACGCATGAGACGTATGTGGCCCCGCCATGCCAGCCGGCGGCCTTGGTCCAGGTCGGTGCGGCGCCTGCGGCCGCCGCGGGGGCGGCCGTCACCAGCGCGAGTATCAACACCAGCAGGAACCACCGTCTCATGTGAACGGGTACTGGTCGATTGACGTCCACAGCCCCTGCTTGCCCGCGGCCACACAGAAGTAGGCGCTGGGACAGGACACCGAGTCACCGCCGGGCTCGTTGGGTTCCAGCTGTGCCGGCGGTCCCCAACCGCGTCCGTTGAAGCCGATCGTCCAGGTGAAACCGGTGGAGTCCGGTTGCGTGGCGCCGTCGACCAGGCAGAAGCGGCTGCTGGAGCAGGACACCGCGGATGCGGGCGTGGCGTAGTCGTCACCGGACGCGGGGTTGGGCATAGGCGTCGTGCGATGCCAGTTGCGTCCGTCAAAGGTGTATGGCCCTCCGCCTCCGTTGGGGACCAACAGGCAGAAGCCCTGTTGAGGACAGGAAACAACCGCCTGGGTCTTGATGGACTTCACGGGCTTGCTCCAGCTATGCCCGTTAAAGGTTCGTGCGCCGCCGTAGGAGCTTGCCACCGCGCAGAAGTGCGCGTCGGCGCAGGAGAGGCCGGAGTATTCGCCGCCGACGGTCTTCAACGACGTGCCCCAGCGTTTCCCATCGAAGGTGACGACCCCGCCCCAGCCCCTGGGCTTGCCCAACCCGTAAGCGCCAAGGAAACAGAGTTTGTCGCTGACACAGGAACCGCCAAAGACACTCACGGTCCCAGAGCCCAGCTTCACGGCGTGGCTCCAGCGCTGACCGTTGAACGTTGCATACACGTTGTCAGTCGCATTTCCCCACTGGTTTTTCGCAAGCGCTCCGGTCGCCAGGCAGAATTTCGCGCTGGCACAGGTGATCGAGCTCAGCTTGGGGACTTTGTGGCTGGTGGTCCTGAGCTGTTGGCCCGGTGTCCAGCTCTTACCGTTGAACATCGTGACGTAACCGTCGCTCGGTTCGGTCGCCGCGCAGAAGCTACTGGTGGGACAGGAGACCGCCGGTGAGCCGTCCTTGTTCTGTCCCTTATCCCAAGCGGTTACCTGCTTCCAGGTAGGTGCGGCGGCGAGTGCGGTCGCCGCATGGCCCGCGGTCACCCCGAGTGTCAGCGCGGCCGCAGCCAGCACTGACCGGAGCCGTGTCTTCCCCAACATGCTGTGATCCCCTCTTAGCTTTTTCTTCGCCCCCGGCTTAAGACCCAAAACGGTCAGCGGCGGGCAAAGTTGCGACTAATAGGGAGGCAGGTCCTGCCACCACTGGCCGAGGACCCGGAAGGCCGACCAGAACTCGCGCTTGGCCGTTTCCTCATCCAGGGAGTCATCGATGTTCGGCACGTACAGGGCGGAGACTGAAGGCGTGAATTTCTGCAGCACACCCTGATCGGCGCTCAGCTCCTGGCGGGCCGGAAGGTCCATGTCGTTTACCACGGCCAGCGCTTCGGCTCCCATCACCACGAGCATCCGCGGGGATACGATCGCCAGCTCCTCGACGACCCGTGACACACACGTCGGGTCGGCCATCACCGGGTCCAGCACGGGGCATTTGACACACACCGTGCCGTACACGGCCAGGGGGTCGATGTCCAGGCGCTTCAGCGACTTCATCAGCGCGGTCCCGGAGCGGCCGTAGAAGGCGACCCCCTCCTCAACCTCGCTCGGTCGCGGAGCGTGTTTGACCATGAAAATGTCGGCTTGGGGATGGCCGGAGCCCAGTACGGGCATCAGCTGGCCCCGGGGGCATTCTTCGCATTCTTGGAGCTCCCGCGTCAGCTGGTTCAGCTCGCGGATCGCGCGCTCCAGGTACTTCTCGCGGATCTCGTCGTCAGTGGCTGGCACTGGCCGAGGAATTGGACGCGGGTACTAAGACTCCCTGCGCTTGCATCAGGAGTTGCGCGCGGCTCGGCGCACGCGACGCTCCCGGGAGGCGCGCCGCGCGGGCACCGGAAGAGCCTTTGTTTGTAGGAACTTCAGGGTCTGAACGTAGATCAGGCTGGCCGGTGTGCGGATCACTTCGGCGTCTCGCAGCGACTCCAGAAACTCCTCCGGCCCATCAAAGGAGTGCATCCTTATGCGCACCGAACCGAGTCCCTGGGGGACGTGCGCGTCCGATCCGGCACCGGCCGGCACGCGGTATTTGGCAGCGAACCGGACGGCCTCCTCATTGAACTCGGGGATCGCGATGCGAGGGTTGAAGACCTCGATCGCGTCCACGTCGTCGAGCACTGTGAGCAGGTGCTTGTAGTCGGGCACGGAGTGCATCCGGTCGAACGGGTGGGGTACATAACAGATGCCGCCCTGGCGTTTGATCTCCGCGACGGTCGCCTCCAGTGACATGCCGCGCTCGATCTTCTCTGTGAGGAACAGGCCGATCACCTCGCCCTGGGTCGCGGTCTTGACCTCTTCCCCGACGATCACCTTGATCCCCTCGGCCTTGGCGGCCGCCTCAAAGGCGCCCGAGATCTCATTGTGGTCGGTCACCGCGATCGCTCCCAGCCCGCGTGCCTTGGCCTGGGAGAGCAGCACCTCCACGGGCGTCGCACAGTCGTAGGAGTGATCGGTGTGCATGTGCAGGTCGACGTCGATCATCGGGCTGGCGGCGACCCGGTCGCGCACCGGCTGGGGCGGCCGCGGGCGCGTGTCATGGCGCCGCGCGATCAACCCGTCATAGACGGCTTCCAGGTCATCAGCGAGCCGTGCGAAGGTGTAGCGCTCCCCGGCCTTGGCGGCGTCTTCCGCGGCCGCCTGGCGTAGCGGCGCGTCCGTGACCACCCGGTAGAGCTGGGTCGCGAGCGTGTCAGCGTCGCCGGGCTCGAACTGCAGTCCGACGCCACCCTGGGCTAGGAGCTCGTCATACACGGCCAGACGCGGCGCGACGGGCACCGCCCCGCCGGCCAGGGCCTGGACCAGGACCCCGGGGGTCACCCAGGCGCCCTCAGAGGCGAGCACCACCACGTCCGCACGGTGCACCAGCGACTCCCAGTCACAGGTGCGGGGGCCCAGGTACGCGAGCTTCTCCTTCACCGCGCGGGGCAGGGTCGGTGAGGCGCTGAGCTGGCGGTTGGACCAGATCGTCGCCTCCCAACCGTCGGCCGGCAAGGTGCGCAGCGCGCGCAGCACGAAGCGCATCGCGGCGCGCTCCTCCTCGGCGACGACCACGATCTGGACCGGCGCGTCGGGCTTGACCTCGCGCTCCTCACGTACCGGGGCACCCGGCGGGATCACGCGGTAGCTCCCGGGGAAGTGACGCTCCAACAACTCCTTGGTGGCCCCGTAGGAGGCGAGCCGCGCGTCTATCCGGGACAGCAGCAGCTCTGAGAGCGGCCGTGCGAGCTGGGTTGAGAGCACCCGTTCCGTCGGCTCGTGGAAGGTCGCGACGTTGAGGCCACGCGAGTTACGCAGTGCGATGGATGCGGCGCTGGGCGCAAACGGCTCATGTACGTGCACGACGTCCAGCGGCAGCGAGCCCATGGCGTCCTCAACCGTGCGCGCAACGTCCAAGGGCAGCGACTCGGCGCGCCTGCGGTTCGGGGAGAAGGGCAGAACGTCGCCCACGCCGAAGGTCAGCGGACCCTGTGTGTCGGCCTGCTCCAGCACCGCCTGGGGCCCGCGCTTCAACAGCCGGCGGCTGTCGCGCACCAGCGCCTGGTTGCTGGAGGGGGCGAAGACCAGAACACGGTGGCCCCGCCGTGCCAGCTCATCTGCGGTTCCGTGCAGCTGATGGACGACGTCACTCCGCGCCTCAAGCGCGAATGGGCTCACGTGAGCGATCGTCAAAGGCCGCTGCGCTGGCACGCCGTGAGTTTAGAGCGGGGACCGGCTTAAGCCGCGGCCACGTAGAACGGTCGCTGCTGGCTCATCCATCGCCCGATGGGATCGGCGGTCCCGGGGTACAACGGCAGCAGCCCGGCGCCCGGACCGACCGCACGCGCGATCACCCTTGGCCTGGAACCCCCCGCTGGTGGATGGCAACAAACGCTCGGCGATGATGGCTATAACAGCGTTCCTCGGTTTCAACGGCTGGCGTCTGACCTTCAGCAACGACCAGTTCTACGACTTGGCCATGGCCGTCGCCACCGGCGAGCTGGACGACGTGGTCGAAATCGCCGCCCAGCTGAAAACCGAGGAACGCTGACAGGATCATCTGGAGGGGCCCGCCTCCGCGGATTCGTCGAGGGACCCGCCTCCGCGGCCATGTGGCCGCTCCGGCACCCTCCCGGCTACTTCTTGGCGGTCGTCTTCTTCGCCGCGGCCGGCTTCTTCGCGGCCGGTTTCTTGGTCTTGGCCGGTGCGTCAGCGCCCTTGGTCTTGGCCGAGGAGCTGGCCGCGCGTGCGGGCTTGCGCGAGTTCTTCGTGATGAAGGTCTCCGTCAGCTTGCGCGCCTCATCGTCGGGACGCTGGCTGTGGGGTGACTTCATCAGGTACGAGCTGGGGCCGTCCAGCTGGCCGGAAACGCCGTTGTTCAGTGCCAGCTTCAGCAGCCGCACCGCGTCAATCACGATGCCGGCGCTGTTCGGCGAATCCCAGACTTCAAGCTTCGTTTCAAGCGTCAGGGGGACGTCACCGAAGGCCTGGCCCTCCAGGCGGATGTGAGCCCACTTGCGGTCGGTCAGCCACGGCACGAAGTCAGACGGACCGATGTAGACGTCGTCGGCGGGCAGCTTGTGACCCATGATCGATGTCACAGCGTTGGTCTTGGAGACCTTCTTGGACTCCAGGCGCTCACGCTCGAGCATGTTGTAGAAGTCCATGTTGCCGCCGACGTTCAGCTGGCTGGTGCGCAGCAGTTTGACGCCGCGCTCATGGAACAGGCGAGCCAGGCTGCGGTGCACGATTGTGGCGCCAACCTGGGACTTGATGTCATCGCCGATGATCGGCAAGCCGGCCTTCTTGAAGCGCTTGTTCCAGTAGTCCTCACGCGCGATGAACACCGGGATGCAGTTGACGAAGGCACAACCGGCCTCCAGCACCTGCTCCACGTACCACTTGGTCGCCTGCTCGGAACCGACCGGCAGGTAAGACACGACTACGTCGGTACGGGTGTCCTTCAGGATCTGGACGATGTCATCGGTCGAGCCGGGCGCCTTGGTGATCTTCTCGGACAGGTACTTGCCGAGACCGTCGTGGGTCATCCCGCGGTGCACCGGAACGTTCAGCTTCGGCATCTCCTCGACCAGGCGCATCGTGTTGTTCTGCCCGGAGAAGATCGCTTCCGACAGGTCCTTGCCGACCTTGTCCGCGTCAATGTCAAACGCCGCTGAGAACTCGATGTCACGGACGTGGTACCCGCCCAGGTCCACGTGCATCAAGCCGGGGACGTCCTGGCTGGCGCGCGTCTTGCGGTAGTACTCGACACCCTGGACGAAGCTCGATGCGCAGTTGCCGACGCCGACGATCGCCACGCGAACCTTTGACTCCTGGTAGCGGGAGTGGCCGTTGCTGGAAACCTTGCTGGTGGCCGCCAGACGGCCGTTGGGGGGAGTCACGATCGGATAAGTCCCTTCTGAAAGATGTTGATAGGGCTCGCGCTGTTTGCGTGGGGCCGTGGACGCAGCGCGAGCGCGCTGGAACTGCCTAGTTTAGGTAGGTCACAGACACAGTTTGGTTACAGCTTGGGCGCGGTTCGCCCGCCGCGTGCCTACCGGAGTTTCAGTTGCCCGTAGACGTGCGCGATCCGCTGAAGGGTGGTGACGATCGTCAGTCCGGCGAGCACGTAGATCGCCGGCGCCAACAGGTCTACGTGATGGAGCAGGTCGTGGCCGCCGAAGACCAGCCCCACGGAGATGATCACCACGCGCACCGGCCGGTCGGCGATGCCGACCTTGCACTCGGCTCCAAGGGCTTCCGCCCGCGCGCGCGTGTAGGACACCATCAAGCTGAACAGCACCGCGGCAACCACTGCGGCTGCGGCGAGCTTGTTGTGCTGGTCAGCGAAGTGGGCGCCGACGGCGACCAGAACGATGCCCTCCTCGAGCCGGTCCAGGGTCGAGTCCAGGAACGCGCCGAACGGGGTGCCCTTGCCGGACATGCGGCTGTAGCGCCCGTCCAGCGTGTCCATGATCGACCCGACGATGAACGCGACGCCGGAGAGCAGATAGAGGTTCTCGAACAGCAGCACGGCCGCGGCGACGTTCAGCACGAACCCGGTGAGCGAGATCTGGTTGGGCGTTAGCGGTGCGGCTATCAGCCGCTCCTGCCACGTTGGTTTGGACGTGGTGGACATGGGGGCGGACAAGATCGTAGAAGCCCCGGAGGCGCGGCGCTTCCGTAGATTTGCCGGGGAGGGTGCAAGCACGCCCTCGCCCCGTTACTTTCCAGCCCGTGAACCGTGGGGAGTCAGCCGAGCCGACCGAGCAACTGGACGCCCCGCCGCACAGCGTGTTGTGCCTCGGTGAGGCGCTGGTCGATCTGATCTGCCAGCGCCCGGTGGAAGGGCTCGGCCAGGCTGACAGCTTCGTTCCGCACTTCGGGGGTGCCGTCGCGAACGTCGCGATGCTGTTGGCGCGGGCCGGTGTGAAGGTCGCCCTGGCCGGTGGCGCCGGGGCCGATGACTGGGGCCGTTGGCTGGCCGAGACACTGCACGGAGCCGGCGTCGACATGTTCCGCTTCCGGCTCATTCACGGCGTGCAGACGCCGCTTGCGGTGGTCACCGTCGCTGATGACGGCGAGCCCACGTACAACCTTTACGCGGAGTCCGTCGGCACGGTAGTGGAGGCGCTCGGCGCTGACGTGAGCGCGGCCGTGGCCGAATACGGCTCGCTGTTCATCTCCTCCAACACGCTGGTCAGTCCCGCTGAACGCGAGGTCACGATGGCGGCTCGCGCGGCGGCGCTGGAGCTAGGGCGGCCCGTGATCTTCGATCCCAACCTGCGCCTTCACCGCTGGCGCAGCCGCGCCGACGCGGCGGCCAGCGCGAACGCCTGCGTGCCTGACGCGCTGCTGGTGCGTGCCACCGCGGAGGAGGCCCAACTGCTAACCGGCGAGGAGGATGAGGAACGGGCGGCCATAGCGCTGCGCAAGGCGGGCGCACGCAACGTCGTGATCTCGCTGGGGGATGAGGGCGCGATCCTGCGCGGGCAGATCCGCGCGGGCGTACCGGCCGCGAAGGTGAAGAAGCTGGCGTCGACCATCGGTGCGGGTGACGCGCTGACGGCGATGTTGATCACGCGGCTGGCTGAGAGCGGGTTCTATGAGCCGGCACTGGCGGCCGGCCTGCATGACGCGGTGCTCGCCGGCGCGCAAGCTTGTGAGCGCTGGGGCGCGATTGACTGAGCAGTGGACTCCGCCCACGCGGCGCCGCGTCTACGCGATCCGTGATCGCCTGCGCGAGATTTACGGCACGCCGATGGCCCGCCCGCACGGCGATCCGATCGCCGAGCTGATCCTCACGGTTCTGTCCCAGTCGACCAACGATCGCAACCGCGACATCGCCTACTTCTCCCTGCGCGAGCGTTATCCGACCTGGCAGCAAGTCCGTGACGCACCGGTGGACGAACTTGAGGAGACGATCCGACGCGGCGGGATCTCAAAGATCAAGTCGGCGCGGATCAAGGACATCCTGACCGCGCTTGCCCCCAGCGGCGAGCCCTCCCTCGATCACCTGCGCCAGCTGAGCGTCGCTGACGCGCAGGACTACCTCTGTGACCTGCCGGGCGTCGGGCGCAAGACCGCTGCCTGCGTGCTGTTGTTCAGTTTTGGAATGCGTGACGTGCCAGTCGACACCCACGTGTCGCGTGTCGGCACGCGGCTCGGACTGTTTCGCCAGAAGGCGCCGTTCCTGGAGATGCACGACCAGATGCTGGCGCTCACGCCAAGAGGCCAGGAGCTGGAGTTCCACCTGAACCTGCTGCGCCACGGCCGTCGCACCTGCCACTCCCAGCGTCCCGCGTGCGGGGCCTGCGCGCTGGCCCGGATGTGCCCCCGTGTAGGTGTCGAATGAGGCCGATGCGACACCGCGCGGAGGGTTAAGTACCCGCATTTCACGGGCTCGCGATTTTATAACCCCACCTATAACCCTAGTTGGGGTTATAGATCCGCGAGCCTCGGATTTTGGGGTACCACGACCGCCAGCGCCGGCGAACAACCAGACCGCTGGTCCGCACTCGGGGCTCCGCCAAGATCTGCTAGGGTCAGACTCAGATTTCGCACTGTGTAGACCCGCAACCGCTAGAGTCGACACTAAATCTCCCAAGACCCCCACCAGGAGCAGACATGGGTAAGACAATCGGTATCGACCTCGGGACGACCAACAGCTGTATGGCCGTGCTCGAGGGCGGCGACCCGACGGTGATCGAGAACGCCGAGGGCGGCCGCACAACCCCCTCAGTAGTCGCCTTCACCAATGACGGCGACCGCCTGGTCGGCACCGTTGCGCGCCGCCAGGCCGTCACGAACCCGCTCAACACGATCTTCTCGATCAAGCGCTTCATGGGCCGCAAAGAGGCTGAGGTGCGCGAGGAAGAGTCGATCGTCCCGTACAAGGTCGTCTCCGGCCCCGGCGGTGACGCGCGCGTAGAGGCCCAAGACAAGCAGTACAGCCCGCCCGAGGTCTCGGCGATGATCCTCGGCAAGCTGAAGGCCGACGCTGAGGCGTACCTCGGCGAGACGGTTGACGCCGCGGTGATCACCGTTCCGGCGTACTTCAACGATGACCAGCGCCAGGCGACCAAGGACGCCGGCACCGTCGCCGGTCTCGACGTGAAGCGCATCATCAACGAGCCGACGGCCGCCTCCCTCGCCTACGGCCTGGACAAGGAGACCGACCAGACGATCCTGGTCTTCGACCTCGGCGGCGGCACCTTCGACGTGTCCGCGCTGGAGATCGGTGACGGCGTGTTTGAGGTGAAGTCCACCGCCGGTGACAACCACCTCGGCGGCGACAACTTCGACAAGGCGATCGTTGACTGGCTGGTCGCCGAGTTCAAGCGCGACCAGGGCATCGACCTGGCGGCTGACCCGATGGCCCTCCAGCGCCTGTATGAGGCCGGGGAGAAGGCCAAGATCGAGCTGTCCTCCGCGCAGGAGACGCAGATCAACCTGCCCTTTATCACGGCCGATCAGACCGGTCCCAAGCACCTGGACACTCGTCTCACGCGCGCCAAGTTCAACGAGCTCACCTCGGACCTGCTCGACCGCCTGGTCGCACCGGTCCGCCAGGCGCTCGACGACGCCAAGGAGAAGGGTTCAGACAGCATCGATCACGTGGTGCTGGTCGGCGGCATGACCCGCGTTCCTGCAGTGCAGGAGAAGGTCAAGGAGCTGACCGGCAAGGACCCGCACCGCGGCGTGAACCCGGATGAGGTCGTCGCGATCGGCGCCGCGATCCAGGCCGGCGTCCTGGCCGGTGACGTCAAGGACGTGCTGTTGCTCGACGTGACTCCGCTGACGCTCGGGATCGAGACCAAGGGCGGTGTCATGACCAAGCTGATCGAGCGCAACACGACGATCCCGACCCGCAAGGGCGAGGTCTTCTCGACGGCTGAGGACAACCAGCCGAGCGTTGAGATCCACGTACTCCAGGGCGAGCGTGAGATGGCCCAGTACAACAAGTCGCTGGGCAAGTTCCAGCTGACCGGGATCCCCCCGGCCCCGCGTGGGGTGCCCCAGATCGAGGTCGCCTTCGACATCGACGCCAACGGCATCCTCAACGTGTCGGCCAAGGACCTGGGCACCGGCAAGGAGCAGAAGATCGAGATCCGGTCCGGCTCCGGTCTGTCCGACGACGAGATCAAGCGGATGGTGTCCGACGCCGAGGCGCACGCTGACGACGACAAGAAGCAGCGCGAGCTGGCCGAGGCACGCAACAACGCCGAGCATGCCGCCTACCAGTCAGAGCGCCAGCTCCAGGATCTGGGTGAGGGCGTGGACGCCGACTCGAAGAAGGAGATCGAGGATGCGATCCAGGCCGTGCGTGACAGCTTGAACTCGGAGGACCCGGAGGAGATCAACGCCAAGCGCGACGCGCTGAACGCCGCCTTCCACAAGGTCTCGGAGAACCTGTACCAGGCTGCCGCCGAGCAGCAGGCCGGCGCCAACGGCGCTGACGGCGCATCGGCTTCCTCCGCGGAGGAAGACGTGGTTGACGCCGAGGTAGTCGACGAGGGCAAGTAAGGGTGTCGGAACAAGAACAAAACGTGGAGACGCCCGATCCGGAGGTGGTCTCAGAGACCACCTCCGGCAGTGACGCCGAGGCGCCCGAGCCGACGGAGGAACCGCCGCCGCTGACCCTCGAAGGCGAGGAGGAGCCTGAGCTCCCGGCGGAGGCTCCTCCGGAGGCCTCGGACAAGGCGGCCGAGTACTTGGCGCTGGCGCAGCGCACCAAGGCCGACTTCGACAACTTCCGCAAGCGGGCGGCGCGCGACGCCGCCGCCGCGAAGGAGCGGGGGACCGCGAAGCTGGCCAAGGAGCTGTTGCCGGCGCTGGACAATCTCGAGCGGGCCATCTCCCACGCCGCGGAGGAGGACCCGCTGCTGGAGGGCATCAAGCTCGTGCACACTGAGTTGGTCGCGGCGCTCACGCGCAGCGGGGTTGAGGCCTTCGACCCCGTCGGTGAGCCCTTTGACCCGAACGTGCATGAGGCGATGGCCCAGGTACCGAAGGAAGATGCGGCCACCGGCACGGTTGTGGAGACGTATCAGCAGGGCTACCGTCTGGGCGAGAGCGTGATCCGCCCGGCCCGGGTGCTCGTGGCCGCCTAGGAGAAAAGGAGCCGCGATGGCGGGCCAACCCGATTACTACAAGGCTCTGGGCGTCAACAAGGGCGCCTCAGAGGAGGAGATCAAGAAGGCCTACCGCAAGCTGGCCCGTCAGTACCACCCGGACCGCAACCCGGGGGACAAGTCCGCGGAGGCGCGTTTCAAGGAGATCTCCCAGGCTCACGACGTGCTGGCCGACGCTGAGAAGCGCAAGGCTTATGACCGGGCCAGCGGGCCGCTGGGCGGCTTTGCCCAGGGCTTCAGCCAGGGCTTCGATCCTGCCAGTGCGGGTGGCTTCTCAGACATCCTGTCCAACATCTTCAACGCGGCCGGTGCCGGTGGCGGGGCCGCTGGCGGCGCCCGCAACGGGCCCGGGATGCGCTCCCCCGATGCCAAGGGCCGCGACCTGGAGACGGAGGTCAAGCTGAGCTTCGACCAGGCCGTCAACGGTGCCCAGGTGCCCCTGTCGGTACCGACCTCGGCGACGTGTCCGACGTGTCATGGAACGGGCGCCCGGCCCGGCACCCAGCCGCGCATCTGCCCCGTGTGTAATGGTCGCGGAATCGAGGCACAGAGCCAGGGCATCTTCTCGATCTCCCAGCCGTGTTCGAGCTGCGGCGGCTCGGGCACCGTGATCGACGACCCGTGCCCCAGCTGCGCGGGCACCGGCGCGCAGCGCTCGATCAAGCGGATGCGGGTGAACATCCCCGCCGGGGTCAAGGACGGCGCGAAGATCAAGCTCGCGGGCAAAGGTGACCCGGGGGTGCGCGGTACGCCACCCGGTGACCTGTACGTGATTGTGCGCGTCGCCGAGTCGCCGGTCTTCAAACGCAACGGCGACCACTTCGAGGTGGAGGTCCCGCTGACGGTGACTGAGGCACTGCTGGGCGGTGTGGTGGAGGTCCCGACCTTGAGCGGGACCAAGAAGCTGCGGGTGCCGCGCGGTACCGCGCACGGCACGGTGCAGCGGCTGCGCGGAGAGGGACCGCCGCGTGGCACCGGTGGAACCGGCAAGGGCAACGGGGACATCCGCTACCGCTTTGTGATCGATATGCCCAAGAGCCTGACGCCCGAGCAGGCGCAGGCGGCCGACCAGCTAGCGGCCGTGCTGGATCAGGACCCGCGCGCGAAGCTGTTCCGCCAGGCACGCGCCGACGGTGCCGGCTCCGAGTCCGGCCAGACAGAGGGCGTCGCCTGACCATGAGCGTCCGGCGCATTCGTGCAAGCACCGCACGGGTGGAGGTCGAGTCCGACCGTGGCGTGTTCATGATCTCGGTTGCAGCCGAGCTGGCCGACATGCACCCCCAGACCCTGCGCATGTATGAGGCGCGGGGTCTGATCGAGCCGAAGCGTTCCCCCAAGGGAACGCGCCTGTACTCGCACGCCGACGTCGAGCGGCTGAAGCGGATCCAGGCCATGACCGTGGAGTTGGGCCTGAACCTCGCGGGGGTTGAGCGCGTCCTGGATCTTGAGCGCCAGCTGGAGACCATGACCCGCAAGGTCCAGGCGCTGGAGCGCCGCGCCGCCGCGCTGACCGCGGAGGTCCAGCGTCTGGAGGCGATGCGGCGTGAGCTTCGGGCTGAGATAGTTCCCTATGCCCGTGGTGGGGAACTTGTCCGCCGCAGAGACGTTCAACCCTAGGAAAGCGATGCCTGGCCCAACTTCGATCTCACGCGTTGTCGCAGCCGTCGTCGCTGTCTGCGCCGCTCTGCTCGTATGCGTCTCCGGCGCCGGGGCGGCAACCGCCCCCAAAAGCCTCTCCCTGGTGCTTCCGCTGGCAGCCAACACGTCCGGTCTGGAGCGCTTTGCCAGTCAGGTTTCGACACCGGGATCGCGTGATTACCGCCACTTCCAGTCCCTGGGCGCCCTGGCCAAGCGCTTCGGCGCGTCGGCCAAGACGCGCACCAAGGTCGTCTCGTATCTGCGCAGCCACGGCGCCAGCAGCGTCCGCACCGACAAGACGGGGTTGTTCATAGACGCGAAGATGTCCACCGCCGACGCGGCCCGTGTGTTCGGCACCAGCCTGCGCACCGGCCGCTCTGCTCACGCGGTGTTTGAGGAGCCGAGCTCTCAGGTGCGGATCCCCGCCGCGCTGTCCGGCGCCGTGACCGGGGTCGTCGGCCTGAACACCGAGCCGATCGCCACTCGGCATGAGGTCCGCCGCGCCGCGGCGCACAGTACCCCCGCGGCCGGATCGGCCTACCTGCCGGCCAGCGGCACGCCCGCCGGTTGCGCCAAGGGCCAGGCCGCCGGCGGCTTCACGCCGAAGCAGTACCGCGACGCCTACGGGCTCTCGGCGCTGTCGGCCAAGGGCCTCTCCGGTCAGGGTGAGAAGGTCGCGCTGATCGAGATCGACGGCTTCCGGGCCTCTGACATCTCCACGTTCGGCAAGTGCTTTGGCATCCGCGTGCCGAAGATCACCGGCTACACGGTCGGCTCGGGCATCTCCTCCGGCGGCCTGACCCCCGGCGGTGAGGCGGCGCTGGACCTGGAGGTGCTCGCCTCCGCGGCGCCCGGCCTGAGCGGGATCGACGTGTATGAGACCCAGCCCGACCCCGCCAGCGTGCTGGAAGCGCTGACCGCTCCGCTGCAGAACCCCGGGCACAAGCCCCAGGTGATCTCAGCGTCGCTGGGGCTCTGCGAGCCGCAGACGATCGCCCCACCCGTCGGCAAGGGCGGCCTCAAGGACGCTGACGCGGCGCTGGCTGAGGCCGCCGCGTCGGGGATCAGCGTGGTCGCCGCCAGCGGTGATGACGGCTCCGCGGACTGTGTGAACGGCGACCAGGCAACCGCGCCTCCCGAAGCGCGCACGGCCGTGAACTACCCGTCCTCGTCGCCGTGGGTGACCGCGGTCGGTGGCACGAACATCCATCTCAACGCGGCCAACCAGATCATCAGTCAGACCGTCTGGAACGACGCGAACCAGGACCCCAGCACCGTCGGCGCGGGCGGCGGTGGCTACTCCGGCGTTGAGAAGCGCCCGGGCTATCAGAACGGGGTGAACTCCAACTCGCACCGCGAGCTGCCGGACGTGTCGCTGCTCGGTGACGTCGCTCCGGGCTTTGACGTCTACTGCACCG
The DNA here is from genome assembly GCA_017354065.1 of Solirubrobacterales bacterium. Classification (GTDB taxonomy): domain Bacteria; phylum Actinomycetota; class Thermoleophilia; order Solirubrobacterales; family Solirubrobacteraceae; genus Palsa-465. The sequence continues at coordinate 1,047 of JAFMRN010000016.1, read as the reverse complement.
CGGACTCCGGGCCCGATCCGTGTTACTCGCCGAGTCAGCCCCAACAGTGCAACGCCGCGGCGGGCACGCCCAACTGCGTCTGGCAGCCGATCGGCGGGACCAGTGCGTCCACGCCGCTGATGGCCGGGTCGATCGCGGTGATCGACCAGCTCCAGCGCCGTAACCACAAGCAGGACGTCGGCCTGTTCAACCCGCTGCTCTACAAGCTGGGCAAGACCCGCGCGAATGACAGCGGCAAGATATTCCAGGACGTCACCAGCGGCTCCAATGACGTCGGGCCCTACATCCCCGGCAACGGCGGCCATGCGCTCGGCTGCTGTAGCGCAGCGCCCGGCTTTGACGCCGCCAGCGGCTGGGGTGGCATCAACCTCGCCGGCTTGTCCAAGGCCTCCCTGGATGCAGCCAAGAGCCTGGTGCGCGTGTCAGAGTCGATCCCGCGTGGTCAGCGCCCGGTATCCAAGGGCTATGTGACCGCGCGCGTCGGCTGTTCGGGCGCGTGTGACCTCGGCGCGATCGCGAAGGTCACGATCAAGGGCAAGAAACCCTTCAGCCAGCACTCCGGCGTCTACACGCTGAAGAAACGGGGGGCTAAGACCGCCAAGGTCAGCTTCACGCGCGCCGAACGCTCCGCGCTCAGCGCGGCCCTGAAGCGCCACACGCCGATCACGGTCAGCGTGTACGGCGCGATCGTGGATGTGGCCGGGAACGTCGAGAGCCTGACCAAGGCCCGCACGTTCCGCGCCAGCTCCTGAGCCAGCGTTCGCGAGGGTGATAATCTGAGTCGTGCAGACTTAGATTTCAAACCACCGAATTGAGCGCGTATGCACCCTGACCGCTTCACGATCAAGTCCCAGGAGGCGCTGCAGGCCGCCCAGCGGCTTGCGTCCGAGCGTCAGAACCCCCAGACCACGCCCGAGCACCTGCTCGCGGTCCTGCTCGAACAGAGCGATGGCGTGGTCGCGCCCGTGCTGTCCAAGCTCGGCGCCGATCCGGCCGCCGTCCGCGCCAGCCTCGGCCCTGTGCTGGAGCGGCTCCCGCGCGCCGCCG
>JAFMRN010000121.1 GCA_017354065.1 Solirubrobacterales bacterium | reverse complement strand
GTGGTGGCCAGGTCCCGTGGCCTCTCCGAACTGGCTGATGAAGGCTTCGCCACCGCCGTCGCGCCCGAGGCTGAGCCTGCACAGGTGGCGTCGGTGATCAGCGACGCCCTCAGCAGGCCGGGTCCGGACAAGGTGCCTGAGCTCAGCTCCTGGGATGACTGTGCGGCTGCGCTGCTCTCCATGTACCAGCAAGTCACGCTCGAAGCGGTGCACAAGTGACACGTGCGCGCAGGTCACACAGTTCTCTCCATGGGCCGCAGCCGACCCCGCAACTGCGCACTAGCATCAGCGTTGTAGTGCGGAGGGCCGCCGCTAGTTTACACTTTAGAGGTGCGCTGGGAGATGCCAGTGGTTGTGAACTCGATGGGGGTAGGGATTAGAGGTATGAGCAGCGATTTGATGGCGCAGGCGGCGCCGGCGGGCGGGGGCCAGGTTGTGGGCGCGCTGGCTCAGCCTGATGAGCAGGGCCAGGAGTTGCGTTCCCACTTTTCCGGCCGCGCGACGTGGGTGGCCGGCTCTGGTGATCCTGTGTACACGGTCCTGCACAAGCCCGCGGACGGTGCGACCCCGCGGGTGGCGGCACTGTTCATCGGCCCGTTCGGCTGGGACGAGCTTCAGTCACACCGTGCCCGACGCCACTGGGCGTTGGAGCTCTCCAGAAACGGAATGGCGGCAGCGCGCATCGACCTGCCGGGGACCGGGGACAGTGGCGGCAGTCCGCGCGACAGTGGAATATTTGAGCGCTGGTACACCGCCGTCATTGACGTGACACGCTGGCTGCGTCAGGTCAGCGGTGCTGAGCGCGTCGCGCTGATCGGAATCGGCCTGGGCGGCCTGATCGCAGCCAAGGCACTGAGCGCAGGGGCTGAAGCCGACGATCTGATCCTCTGGGGTGTGCGGGCTCGCGGGCGTGGAATGGCGCGTGAGCTGGCCGCTTACGCCGGGGTCGTAGGCGCACAGCATGAGCCGGACTATCGGGACTCGGCGCCGGAGGGCGGGATAGATGTGGGCGGCTTCCTGATTACCGCCGAGACCCGGGCTGCGATAGCGGCATGTGACCTCTCCGCGCTGCAGTTCCCCGCACTCGCCGGTGGCCGCGCACTGCTCCTGGGGCGCGACGGAATGGCCGTGGATACCGCGCTCCAAACGGCCCTGGAAGCGGCCGGCTTCGAAGTCACCACCGCCGCGGGCGGCGACTACAAGGACATGATGGTCGACGGCCTGGAGACGGAGGTTTTGCGTCCCAAGGCCACGATCGCGCGCACGTTGCAGTGGCTGGCGGATGCACCGGCCGGCGCGCTGGAGCACCCACAGCAGGCTTCAAGCCCGGACAACGGACAGTCGCTGAGCAGCACAGCGCAGATCACGATCGGCGGCGCTGGCACCCCGGTTCGCGAGACGTTGGTCCCGCTGCGGCCCGGCGGTGCCGGGATCGATGCGATCGTCAGCGAGCCGGCGCAAGGCCCGCGGGCGCCAGTCGGCGTGATCATTCTGACCTCAGGCACGTTGCGGAAGATCGGGCCCTACCGGATGAGCGTGGATCTCGCCCGACGCTGGGCTGCCGCAGGCGTTCCGGTCGTGCGGCTTGACCGCGAGCAGGTAGGGGACGGTGAGGGCCCGGATGATCACGGCCTCCAAGAGGGCGCACAGAAGGCCTACGACCTGGTCAACACACAGCGCGTCAATGAGGTCGTCAACGTCGTGTCTGAGCTGCGCTCGCGCGGCGTATCCGACTCCTTTGTGATGTTCGGCCACTGCTCCGGCGCGTACTTGGCATTTCACGCAGGACTCACTGCGCCTGAGGTAGTTGCCGCGTTTGGTGTCAACCAGGCTTCCTTTGTCCACGACGAGGGGCTGTTCCAGGAGCGACAGCTTGAGGACCTGATGGCGCGGGTCCGGGAGGGCGGGATCATCCGCAAACTGCGCAACGGTCACATCGGCATGGCACAGGTGCGCCAAGTGCGCGACGCGGTGGCCCACCGGATACGTCTGATCGGGGCCGAGTCATCTGAGTCAAAGCAGGTCACTGAAGGGGCGGCCGCGCTTGACAAGCTCCACCAGCGTGGTGTCAAGGTGCTGATGCTGCTCACCACCAACGAGAAGCTTTACTCGCAGGTGTTCACCGACGAATTCCAGCAGCAGGTCTCGCGCTGGCCGAACCTGAGCTTGGAGGAGCTTCCCAGCGACGACCATATGGTCGCGTCCCTGCGGATGCAGGGGGTAGTTCGCGACCGCCTTGAGCAGGGCCTGCGCAAGGTGCTGGCTGACCACGGGCACGAGCTGGCCTAGAGTCGGTCGCTCATGAGCTATGTAGCCCTGATTACGGGCGCGTCCAGCGGTATCGGTGAAGCGCTGGCGCGTCTGCTGAGCAGCCAGCTGCCCGACAGCCGCGTCGTGCTGGTGGCACGCCGTGAGGAACGGATCCAAGCCCTTGCGGCGGAGCTGAACCGCAGCGCGCCGGAGCCGCGGGCCCACGCCTACCGTGCGGACCTGACCGACCCGCAGGCGCCAACCAGCATTGCCGCCTACCTACAGCAGAACTTCGGTCATCTGAACCTGCTGGTCAACAACGCCGGTGCGCGCTGGTCGGCTCCGTTTGCAAGCGCCGGCTACGCCAACGTCGCCCAAACCATGGCGATCAACTTCGACGCCCAGGTCCAGCTGACTGAGGCGGTGCTCGGTCTGCTGCGCAACGCCGTAGCTCAGAACGGCGCAACCCCCGAGAGTGCAACCGCACGGGCAGCGATCGTCAACGTGGCGAGTACGGCAGCGAGGGTCAGCAGGCCCGGAACCGCCGCCTACAGCGCCTCAAAAGCCGCTCTGCTGGCTTGGGGGGACGGCCTACACCATGAACTCGCGCCGGAGGGAATCCACGTAGGTGTGGTCAACCCGGGGTTCATCGCCACTGAGGGGTTTCCCGCCAAGGAGCTACGGGCACACCCGCTCAAGCGCCTGCTCGTCTCGACGCCGGAGAAGGCCGCTGCCGCAGTGCTGGAGGCCGGTCCTGGAGGCAAGGCCGAGGTCTTTGTCCCGGGCTACTACGAGCTTGCCGCGATAGCCAGAAGCCTCGCGCCCGGTCTGCTGCGTAGGGCGGTTGGCGGCGGGTCGTTCAACACGACCACGTCGGCGGATGCTGAGCACTGAGCGGACGCAAATCTGAGACTTAGGTACCTTCCCGGGCGTGCGGGTGACTTCGTACCTGGTGTGGACCGGTGACCGGCACGCCTCTTAGCGCTTCAGTGATCGTCTGCGCCTTCGCGGATGATCGGCTCGAGCTGACCGTGCGCTGCGTTGAGGCGGCCCTCCAGCAGGAGCCTGCCCCGGCCCAGATGATCGTGGTCGTCGACCACAACCCTGGGCTCGAAGCCCAGCTGCGCGAACGCTTGCCGGCGGCGACTGTCGTGCCCAACGCCGGCGACCGGGGGTTGTCCTCGGCCCGGAACGCCGGGATCGCGCTTGCGTCGGCTGACGTGGTCGCGTTCTTGGATGATGACGCCTGTCCCCACCCGGGTTGGCTCGCCGCGCTGCTCGACGGGTTCAGCGACAGCTCGATCGCCGGCGTCGGCGGCCGCGCGAACGCCAACTGGGAGACCGGTCAGCCGGACTGGTTCCCGGATCCCTTCCTGTGGGTCGTCGGCTGCTCCTACGGGGGACAGCCGGACGCCGGCGAGGTACGCAACCCGATCGGCTGCAACATGGCCTTCCGGCGTGAGGTGTTTGACCAGGCCGGTCTGTTCGACGTCAACATCGGACGCCTCGGCAGCCACCCGCTCGGCTGTGAGGAGACCGAGATCTGCATCCGCGCAGCGCGCGAGATCCCCGGCGCCCGCTTCGCCCTGGTCCGCGGCGCCGAGATAGACCACTGGGTGCCCGCCTCACGCGCCGAGCCCAGGTACCTGTTGCGCCGGTGTTTCTATGAGGGCGTCTCAAAGGCCCTGGTCCGCACGCTCGGGGATGAGCGCTCACTCGACACAGAGCGCAGCTACGTCACACGTACCCTGTCCGCGGAGATCTTCCGCTCGCTTATCTCCGCGGTCACCGGCCCCGACCGTGAGGCCGGGCTCGGCCGGATCGCCGCCGTGATCGGCGGCCTGGGTGCCGCAACCGCCGGTTATCTGTACGGCAGCGTGCTGTTCCGGAACCGGCAAGCGCCCGGTGATGTCGTGAAGCAGTGATACTGTGAAACTGTGAGCACCAAGAACATCACGGTCTCAGTCCCCGAGGACCTGTACCGCGAGGTCCGGATCAGAGCAGCGGAACTGGACACGTCCGTGAGCGGTCTGGTGGTCGACCTGCTGACGTCGATGCTGCACGACGACCCAGAGGAACGGCAGCGCGCGGACCAAGCGTTGCGCGAGCTGCTCGACGAGCGACTGGAAGCGGCCGCGGCCAAATTCCCGCCCGGCTTTTCGGCTGCCGACCGTATTCCCAGAGATGAGCTCTACGACGAGCGTTTTCGTCGACACTAACGTCCTCCTGTACAGGGTTCTAGCCGACCCGGCGGAGGCGGCCAAGCGCCAGCGTGCCATGGAGGTGTTCAGAACGCAGAACTGTTGGCTTTCCGTGCAGGTTCTCCAAGAGTTCTATTTCCAGGCAACGCATCCCAGACGCGTTGTTCGTGCGAGTCACGAGGCTGCGTGCGGATTCGTCCGAGAGTTTCTGTGGCGCCGGGTTCAACCGATGACGATCCCGATCTTTCTGGCGGCAACGGAGACCAAGCAACGCTTTCAGATCTCTTACTGGGACGCCGCAATTATCGAAGCCGCCCGCGCGCTGGGCTGTGCGACGGTCTATTCCGAGGATCTGAATGACGGCCAGGACTATGGCGGCGTTCGAGTCGAGAACCCGTTCGCCGGCCTCTGACGGTTCGAACTTGACGTGACGCGCGCGGAGCGCTAGGCGTAACCGCCGCGAACCGCCGGGTATGTCTAATCTGTGGCCCCCTGAGGCGCTACGACTGCTGCCCTTCAACGACCCACTAGGAGCTTTTCCAAGATGAACTCAAGCGTCCGCCGGGTGGCCATCCTCGGTGGTACTCGGATTCCGTTCGCACGCCAAGACGGGCCTTATGCGAAGGCGTCCAACCAGGACATGCTGACCACGACGCTTGACGCGTTGGTCACCAAGTTCGGTCTGGAGGGCAAGGCACTGGGCGAGGTTGCCGGCGGTGCGGTGCTCAAGCACAGCCGCGACTTCAACCTCGTACGCGAGTCGGTGCTCGGCACCAAGCTCGGCCCGGCCACCAGCGCCCTGGACCTACAGCAGGCGTGCGGCACCGGCCTTGAGGCCGCGATCATCATCGCCAACAAGATCGCGCTCGGTCAGATCGACTCGGGTATAGCGTGCGGTGTCGACACGACATCAGACGCGCCGATCACGCTGAATGAGGATCTGCGCAACATCCTGCTCGAGGCCAACCGCGCCAAGACCAACCAGGGTCGCCTGAAGGCGCTGGCCAAGCTGCGCCCCGGCCAGGTCGTGCCGGAGATCCCGCGTAACTCAGAGCCGCGCACGGGCCTGTCAATGGGTGAGCACACCGCCGTCACGGCCAAGGAGTGGGGCATCAGCCGCGAAGAGCAGGACGAGCTCGCGGCGCGCTCCCACCAGAACCTGGCAGCCGCCTATGACCGCGGCTTCCAGGACGACCTCGTGACCCCGTACCTCGGGCTCGAGCGCGACCAGACGCTGCGTCCCGACTCCAGCGTGGAGAAGCTGGCCAAGCTGAAGCCGGCCTTCGGTGGCCCTGAGGGCACGATGACCGCCGGTAACTCGACTCCGCTGTCAGACGGGGCCAGCGCCGTGCTGCTGGCCTCCGAGGAGTGGGCCAAGGCGAACGGCTACCCGGTCCTGGCTTACTTCGTTGACGGTCAGACCGCCGCGATCGACCACGTGCACGCCCGTGAGGGCCTGCTGCTGGCGCCGGCCTACGCGGTGCCGAAGCTGCTTGACCGCAACGGGATCAAGTTCCAGGACTTTGACCAGTACGAGATCCATGAGGCGTTCGCAGCCCAGGTGCTTGCGACGCTGAAGGCCTGGGAGGACCCGGTCTTCAACAAGGAGCGGCTTGGCCGCGACACGCCGGTCGGCGCGCTCGACCGGGACAAGCTGAACCCGAACGGCGGCTCGCTCGGCGCGGGCCACCCGTTCGGCGCCACCGGTGGCCGCCTGGTCGCCGGTCTGGCCAAGTCACTGCATGAGAAGGGTGCCGGTTCCAAGGGCCTGATTTCGGTCTGCGCTGCCGGCGGACTCGGTGTCACCGCAATCGTTGAAGGGGCATAAACATGTCTGATCGCTACACAGATCTGGTCAACACTCCGATCGGCAAGACCGTCGCCAAGCAGCTCGGTCTGCCCTCACCGGTGGAGCTGGATCGCTTCGAGCCCGGCAAGCCCGTGATCGACGGTCCGGTGCTCCTGGGCGCCGCACCCGGTTCCAAGTTCGCCGCCGCCATCGCCGGCACGCTCGCCGCGATCGGGGCCGAGACCTACACGCCGCTGCAGGAGGAGCTCCGCTCCGCCGCGGCCGGCGCGAACCTCGACGCGAAGGTCTTCAACGCGGAGACCAACCCGGAGCAGAAGTTCAAGGCCCTGGTGTTCGACGCCAGCGGCATTGAGAGCTCTGAGCAGCTGGTCGCGCTGTATGAGTTCTTCCACCCCGTCATCCGCCGTCTGGAGAACAGCGGCCGGGTTGTCGTCGTCGGCGCCACGCCCGAGCTGTTGCGCAACCCGCGCGTCCAGGTCGCCCAGCGCGCGCTGGAGGGCTTTGTGCGCTCCGTCGGCAAGGAGGTCAAGAAGGGCTCGACCGCACAACTGGTGTACGTGGCCAACAAGGCCGACAACCAGATCGAGTCGACGCTTCGCTTCCTGCTCTCACCGCGCAGCGCTTATGTCTCCGGACAGGTGATCCGGATCTCGCCATACGCCAACCCCGTCGAGCTCGACTGGGACAAGCCGCTGGCCGGCAAGGTCGCGCTGGTCACCGGTGCGGCCCGCGGCATCGGCAAGGCGATGGCCGAGACCCTGGCGCGTGACGGCGCCCACGTGATCGTGCTGGACATCCCGCCGGCTGCTGAGGCGCTTGCCAGCGTCGCGGCGGACATCGGCGGCTCGGACCTGACCGCCGACATCACCGCCGAGGACGCGCCG
>JAFMRN010000333.1 GCA_017354065.1 Solirubrobacterales bacterium | reverse complement strand
GTCCGAGATCCAGGCGATCCAGGGCGTCGGCAGCGTGAACTTCGAATCCAAGGCGCAGGCCTACCAGCAGATGAAGGCCCAGAACCCGCAGGGGGGCTGGTCGCTGGTCTCCAAGAACCCGCTGCCGGACACCTTCCACGTGATGCCATCCAACCCGTCCCAGGCGCTGGCGATCCGCTCAGCGATCATGGCCCACGGGCACATGATCGACCCGTCGATCAAGAACGTCTCCAACCACGTCTCGGACACCAAGACGCTGCTGCACGTCACGAGCCTGTTGACGATCGTCGCCGTGGTGGTCTGCTCGCTGTTCATCATCGCCTCGATGCTGTTGATCGGCAACACGATTCGGCTGTCGCTGTACGCCCGCCGGCGTGAGGTCGAGGTGATGAAGCTGGTCGGCGCGACCGACTGGTTCATCCGCTGGCCGTTCGTGATCGAGGGGGTCCTGGTCGGCGCGGCCGGCGCGCTGCTGGCGGTGATCGCGCTGGCGGTCGCGAAGTTCGGGATCGTCGACCCGCTCGCCGGCAACTGGGTCGGCAACCTGCACACGATGTCCTTCGTCGGGCTGGTCGGCGTCCTGATCCTGGCCGGCGTCGTGGTCTCGGCGCTCGGCTCCGGGATCTCGCTGCGCCGCTTCCTGCGCGTGTAATCGGCTGCCGGGTGGTCTTTGAGACCACCCGGCGAGCAGTCCGCGCCTAAGGCCGGAATACTCTCCTAACAGTGAAGTCTCGGCCGGGAATTGCGCTGCTGGCGCTCGTAATGCTGTTGGTCGGCGTGTTCCTCGGCGGGCATGCCGGCTGGATGCCCTCATGGGTCTCCTCGGTGTTCACCGACCAGTCCAAGTCAGAGCGCCAGTTCAACGACGTGCTGGGGCTGATCGAGCACAACTACTACCGCTCGGTCGATCCCCAGTCACTGTCGAACAAAGGGCTGAGCGCGGCGGTCGCCTCCCTGAAGGACCCCTACTCGCACTACTACCCGCCGGCTCAACAGCAGGAGTTCGACCAGAACATCAACCCCAGCGTCACCGGTGTGGGGATTGAGGTCTTTCCGGTGGCGGCCGGGCTTGACGTCTACCAGGTGTTCCCGGGCGGCCCGGCCGCGCACGCCAGGGTCGCGCCCGGCTGGGTGATCACGGCGGTCAACCACCGCTCGATCAAGGGCTGGAGCTCGACCCGCTCGACGAACGCGATCAAGGGGCGTTCCGGCACGCCGGTGACGCTGACCTTGAGCCACGGCTCCCGACAACGCACGATCACCGTCAAGCGCGCGCAGGTCGCAGATCCGGTCGTGATGGGCAACATCGTACGCGTCAAGGGCCACAAGCTCGGCTGGATCCAGTACGCGCAGTTCACCGAGGGCTCGGCCAAGGCGCTCGCGGCCGAGGTCAAGAAGCTCCAGGGTCAGGGGGCCCAAGGCCTGATCCTCGACCTGCGCAGCAACCCGGGCGGTCTTGTGACAGAGGCGATTAACGCCGCGTCGCTGTTCATCCCCAGCGGCACGATCGTCACCACCCGCGGGCGTAGCCAGCCGACGCACGTCTACACCGCCAAGGGCGACGCGATCGCCGCCAAGACACCGGTCGTGGTGCTGGCCAACCGCGGCAGCGCATCGGCGGCGGAGATCGTCACGGCGGCGCTCCAGCAACGCCGGCACGCGAAGGTGGTGGGGACCCGGACGTACGGCAAGGGCGTCTTCCAGCAGAGCCAGACGCTGCCGGGCGGCGGCGTGCTCGACATCACCGTCGGGGAGTTCTTCACGCCTGATGGCAAGAACCTCGGTGGCGCCGGCGTCGCCCAGGGCAGGGACCTGGTCCGCGGCCCCGGCATCAAGCCCGATTACTACGTCAAGGACGACCCCTCCAGTCCCGGTCCCGCCGCGCTGCACAAGGGCGAGTCCGTGCTGGTCTCCGAACTGAAATGATCGGCCTGGTTGAGCGGCGCGGGAAGTTTCTCGTCGCAGAGCCGTTCTTCGGTCCCGGCCCGCGGATGGCGCTGAACCGCGACTCGCGTTACGGGGAGGGGGACCTGGTGCTCGTCTCACCGGGCCAGCCGGCGCGTGGGCGCGGCAAGGGCGGCGGCAGCCGCGCGAAGGTCATGCGCCGGCTGGGCCGCCCGGACGTCGCCCGTGACGTGATTGAGGCGCTGATGCTGGACCGTGGTCTGCGCCGCGGCTTCGAACAGGCGGTCGGGCGCGAGGCGAACGCCCGCGCGGAGCTGCCGATCTCAGGTGGCGGCCGCCGCGACCTGCGGACGCTTCCGACCTTCACGATCGACCCTGCGAGCGCCCGGGACTTCGATGACGCGATCTCCTGTGTTGAGGAGGACGGGGGCTGGCGCGTGTGGGTCCACATCGCGGACGTGTCCGCCTATGTGACGCCGCGCTCGGCGCTCGACAAGGAGGCTTACAGGCGCGGCACGAGCGTGTACGTGCCCGGCGCGGTCGAGCCGATGCTGCCCGTGGAGCTGTCAAACGGGGTCTGCTCACTGGTCCCGGAGCAGGACCGCCACGCGGTCACCGTCGAGCTGACCGTGCGCGGGGAGGCGGTCTCCAAGGCCTCCTTCTACCGCTCGCTGATCCGCTCGGACAAGCGCTTGAGCTACGAGCAGGTCGACCGTGTGTTTGCCGGGGTGGAGCGCGCGGAGGACCCGTGGGGCCCGGGGCTGGCGGC
>JAFMRN010000332.1 GCA_017354065.1 Solirubrobacterales bacterium | reverse complement strand
CCGGGGAGCTGGCCGAGCGCGTCAGCGAGCTGCGCGGCCAGCGTGAAGCGGTGACCGCAGCGGCCCAGACCGCACTGGCCGCGGACCTGTCGGACGCACAGCTGGACAGCGTGACCCACACGCTGGGCCGGCTTGAAGCCGCCTTCCGTGCCCGTGCGGTGGCAAACGCATAAGAACTGAAGGTCCGCTAACAAACATCTTCCGGGCCCCTCGCCATAATGGCGCGCTGTGGACACGTCTCTAGCCGAAACGACGTTGCCCGACGGCAGCGCTCAAACCCCGTCCTCGTCGTCTCCAAGCCCGGAACCACCGCCCTCCTTCTTGGCCCGCTGGCCGAAGCTGGAGGCGCTCCCCGGGCGCGCGCTGGAGGTGATCGACAACGCGCCGTGGTTCCCCGTGGCCTTCCTTGTGGTCGTGCTGCTGGCCTCTACCGCACTGCGTCTCTACGGCATCAACTTCTACTACTGGATCGACGAGACGATCACGGTCGCGATCTCGTCGCATCCGCTCTCAGAGATGCACCAGCTGCTGAAGGAGGACGGCGCGCCGCCGTTGTTCTACTTCCTGCTGCACTTCTGGATGCAGATCTTCGGGTCCACATCGGAGGTCACGACCCACGCGCTGTCGCTCACCTTCGCGCAGCTGTGCATCCCGGCGACTTGGTGGGCGGCACGCCCCCAAGGCCGCCGCGTCGCGGTGTTCGCGACCGTGCTGGTCGCGGTGATCCCGTTCCTGAACGGCTACAGCGAGGAAACGCGCCAGTACTCGCTGATGGCGCTGATGAGCGTGCTAGTGGTCGGCTCGACGCTGCGCGCCTTTGTCCACCGCCAGCGCCGCTACCTGCCGCTGGTAACCCTGTCGCTGGCCGCGGCGATGTACACCCACAACTGGGGCGGGTACATGGCGGTCGCCACCACGGCGGCGGTCGCCCTGCTGATCTGGAAGGCTCAGGGCGCCGAGCGCAAAAAGCTGTTGATCGACGGGCTGGTCACGCTGGTGATCGCGGCGCTCCTGTACCTGCCGTGGCTGCCGACAACCCTGTACCAGGCCAAGAACACCGGCGCCCCCTGGGCCGAGCACACCGTGCTCTGGACCCTGACCGGCGGCATGTACAACATCACCGACGGCCGCGACGCGGCCGCCTGCCTGTTCCTGGCGTTCGGCAGCGGGCTGCTGGTCGCCTACCGCAACGCGCCGCGGAACGGCATCTTCCGCCGGGAGATCTGGGTGCTGGCGCTGCTCGCCTGGGGCACGCTGCTGCTGGCCTGGCTGGTCGGCAAGGTCACACCCTCGTGGTCTGACCGCTATGAGGCCGCGATCATCGGCCCGCTGGCGCTGTTCGTGTCCGCCGGGCTGGCGCGCACGCGCTGGATGGGGATCTTCGTGGTCGTGATGATCTCCTGCTGGTGGTTCTCAGTCGAGAAGCCGGGCGTACGCACATCCAAGAGCAACGTCGCGACCGTAGCCGCCCAGACGCACAAGCTGATGGGCGCCGATCCGATCGTGTTCTCGACCCAACCCGAGCAGGTCGCGACGCTCGCCCACTACATGCCGTGGGTGCACAACTTCTATTCGATGGCCGACCGCCCGCAGTACCCGGGTGTCGTCAACTGGGTCGGCCTCGCGAAGAAGGTCAAGAACGCCACCTACGCCAAGAACCTGGCGCCGATTGCCAACAACATGAAGGTCGGCCAGACGCTGTCCTTCGTCGTGCCCTACGGCCTGTTGCCCACGGCCCCGTACCTGAAGTCGATCGACAAGGCCTCAAACAACTGGGGTGACCTGCTGCTGCGTAACTCGACGTTCCAGTTCATGGGCGTCTACCACCGCGGCAACAAGTACTCGTCGAACATCATCTACGACTACATGTTCAAGAAGGTCAAGCCCGGCGCCGGCACGCTCGTCAAGTCCGCGCAGCAGGCACAGCAGACGATGGACGGGCTCTAAGCAGCCGACCTGGCGGCCACTGAACCCAAAGTCAGTGGCCGCGCCAGCGCGGCTTGCGCTTCTTCAGGAACGCGTTGATCCCCTCACGCGCGTCCTCTGACCCGAACACCGAGACAAACGCTTCCTTCTCCGCCTCGATCCCGGCGTCCAGGTCGCCGTGGCCGGACACCGACTTGATCTGGCCGACCGCCAGCGGCGCCTTCTCCGCCAGCCCGCAGGCCCACAGCAGCGCGGTGTCAAGCAGCTCATGGTCAGGCACCAGGCGGGTGATCAGCCCCATCTCATAGGCCTCCTCGGCCAGGATCGGCTCGGCACCGACGTTCATCTCCAGGGCCTTGGCACTGCCGACCAGCCGGCCGAGCCGCTGGGTCCCACCGAAGCCGGGGATGATCCCGAGGTTGATCTCCGGCTGGCCGAAGCTCGCCGACGCGGCGGCGATGCGGAAGTCGCAGGCCATCGCCAGCTCGCAGCCGCCGCCGAAGGCGATCGAGTTCACGCTCGCAATCGTCACCGTGCGCGAGCCCTCCATCGAGCGCATCAGCCCGTGCGCGGACTCGAGCAGCGCGCGTCCCTCCTCGTCGGGCTTCATCTTCGTGAACTCCTTGATGTCCGCGCCCGCGGAGAACGTGAACGGGTTGGACGAGGCGATCACGAGTGCGCGCACCTTGCCGTCCACCGAGCTCCATACCTCGCCGAGCTCGCGTAGGAGCTGCGGCGAGAGCGGGTTCGCGGGCGGC
>JAFMRN010000120.1:6152-7220 GCA_017354065.1 Solirubrobacterales bacterium | reverse complement strand
GCGCAGCTCAAAGCGCCGGAAGGTCTCGCGCAGGGTCGAGCGGTCCGGCTCCGATGCCATCAGCGAGTCCAGGTCCAGCTCGACCGGGATGTCGCGCTTGTTGATCGCCAGCTGCTTGGAGATCCGCGCGTCGTCGGCGTGCTCTTCCAGGTTCTGCTTGCGCTTGGCGCCGGAGATCTGATCGATGTTGTCCAGCACGCCCTCGACGGTCCCGAAGCGCTGGAGCAGGTCGGCGGCGGTCTTGTCGCCGATCCCGGGGACGCCGGGGATGTTGTCGGAGCTGTCGCCCTTCAGGCCGATGAAGTCGGGCACCTGCTCCGGCGTGATCCCGTAGCGGCTGATCACGCCGTCGCGGTCATACAGCTTCGTGTCAGTGATCCCGCGCCCGGGCGCGAGGATCCGCGTGTGCTCATCGACGAGCTGGAACGCGTCGCGGTCTCCGGTCAACACCAGGACCGGGATGGCGCCGCCTCCGGCCTTTGAGGCCGAGGCGGCGATGGACGCGATCACGTCGTCCGCCTCATACCCGTCGACGCGCAGGTTCTGATAGCCGAAGGCCTCGATCAGCGGCTCGAAGTGCGGCCACTGCTCCTTCAGCAGGTCGGGGCGGCTGGAGCGCTGGGCCTTGTACTCGGGGTAGATCTCCTTGCGGCCGGTGTAGCCGCCGTCCCAGACCACGACGGTGGGCTTCTGGCCGTACTCGCTGAGCAGCTTGACCAGCATCGAGGCGAGCCCGAAGATCGCGTTGGTCGGCATCCCGGTGGAGGTCGCGATCGACTCGGGCAGCGCGAAGAACGCCCGGTAAGCCAGGCTGTTGCCGTCGATCAGAAGCAGCTCATCAGCCACAGCTAGATGAGCCTAGCGTCGGGGCCGGTCAGGGAACGCGCAGCGACCGGTCGTAGCTCAGCGCCCCGTCACGGGCCACGTGGTAGAGGCTGTAGCCCATGCCGGTGAGCGCGCCGGAACGGCTGAAGTGCACCCGTCCCAGCGGCGTCAGCGTCGGCCCCTCCGACTGCAGCTGGCGGGCGACCGCCTGGCGCTCTGCCGGGTCGCCGCCGCCGGCGGCGA
>JAFMRN010000120.1:0-6142 GCA_017354065.1 Solirubrobacterales bacterium | reverse complement strand
CCCACGGCCGGGGAGCTGTAGCGCGTCAGGTCAGGTCCGGGAGCGGCACAAACACGCGGGATCGTGTGCAGGGTCGGGCCGATCGCGGTGCACAGCGGCGTTGAGACCAGCAGGCAGGCGGTCTTCTTGTGGCCGCGGGCCGGGCGGTAGCGGCAGTTGTACGGGGGGTGCTGCAGCGCCCGCGCAGCTGCGCTCTCGGCACTCCTGGTACCCAGCATGTAGCCGCCGTAGCCGGATCCGGCGCTGATGCTGAGCAGCGGGATGCCCTGTTGGGAGAGCAGCCCCGAGGACACGGCCGCGCCTGACTGGTTGACCTCACCGATGTAGGCGATCGTGTCGGGACGGGAGACCGCAAGCAGCGTGTTCGCGGCGATCACCCGGGAGGCCGTGCGGCCGTCCGCCGGGGTGTCGTCGCGCGCGTGGCAGAGGTGCACGTGATAGCCGTCGCCGATCCGCGGCGCGGCATCCAGGCCCTGGCGGATGCCGCTTTCCAGCGCGTGTCCCAGGGCGGCGTCGGGTCCGCTGAGCGGCAGGCTCGTGACCACGCACAGGCTGCGGGTTCTTCCGCGTCCGGAAGTCGACTTACCCGAGCCGCAGCCGGACAGGAGCAGCGCGGTCACGATGAGGACCGCAGCGACTCTCACTTCAGCTTGATCTTGAAGCTGGAGACCGCCGCGTGGCCCTTGTTGTCCTTCAGCGTCGCTTGCACGCCGTGGACGATCGTCGCGCGGTTGTTGGCTTGGCCGTGGGCCGCCAGCAGGACCTTCAGCAGGACCTCCATCGCGGCGTAGCCGTAAGCAGCCTGCGCGCGCTGGTGCTTCAGGGCCGGGTTGGCTTTCTGCAACGCGCTGGCGCTGACGCCGAGCTGGGCCGGAACGCTGGCGAACGTGTCGCCGTACTGGGACTGGGCCTCATAGTCGTTCTTGCCGGGCTTGGTGGTGTCGGTCGCGCTCAGCTCCAGCAGGTCCTGGGCGTTGGTGATACCGGCGGTCAGCCGCGACTGGCCGCTCTGGAACTCGCCCAGGTAGGCGATCGCGCTGTTGTCGGCGATCGCGGTCCTGGCGTTGTCGGAGATCTTGGCGCCGGTCTCAAGCTTCAGCGTGACCTTGTTGCTGGGCTTCAGTGCGTTGAAGGCCAGCTGCTCGCCGGTGACGGCAGCCTGCAGTGACGGGTTGGACCGAACCGCCGGTGGGTCGGACACGTACACGGTCAGGGCGTTGTGACTGGCGGCGCTGGTGGTGGCCGTCACTGCGGTGGTGCTCGTGTTCGAGCCCGAGCTCGACCCGCCCGGCCCGCAGCCGCTGATCAGCGCCGCGAGGACCGGTACGGCGAGCAGCGCCGAGCGCTTACTCGCGCTTATCCGAGCCAAGACGCGGAGAGAAAGATTGGATCGCGGCCGCGATCAGGACGAACCCGAGCGCCGGCAGGATCGCGTCGAACCCTGAGACGCCGAGCGTCCACAGGAAGATCCAAAGGACAAGGCCAACTGTTCCACCGACAATGATTCCCATCAGCGCTGATCCTATCCGAGTGCGTCCCCGAACGCTCTGACGAGCTTGCCGACGCCGGCCGGATCCTCCCCCACGGCCCGCACGAAACGCGTCCCGACGATCACCCCGTCCGCGCCGGCGTCAGCCGCGGCCGCGGTGTGCTCCGGCGTCGAGATGCCAAAGCCGATCGCGACCGGAACCCGCGTCGCCTTGCGCGCACGGCTGATCACCGGCGCCAGGTCAAGCTCGCCGCGCTCACCGGTGGTCCCGGCCACCGACACCGTGTAGACAAAGCCCCGGGCGCGCGCCCCGATCTCTGCCATGCGCGCGTCCGGCGTGGTCGGCGCCAGCAGCGGCACCAACGCCAGCCCGCGTGACTCAAAGGCGGCGAGCGCCTCAGCGGCCTCCTCCTGGGGCAGGTCCGGGATGATCACGCCCGCGACGCCCGCGCCGACCAGCTGATCGGCAAAGCGCTGATAGCCGCGCGCCAGGATCGGGTTCACGTAACACATCAGGATCACGGGCACTTCTGAAGCGACCTCGGCGGCAACCGCCAGCGCGTCGGCCAGGCGCGTCCCGTTGGCGAGCGCCTCGGTCGCCGCCGCGTGGATCACCGGCCCGTCGGCCAGCGGGTCGGAGAAGGGCACCCCAAGCTCGATCAGGTCGGCGCCCCCGGACACGTACTGGCGGGCCACCTCTCGCGAGGCCTCGACGCTCGGATAGCCGGCCATCATGTATGGCATCAGCGCTGCCCGGCGGCCGTCGGCGCGGGCCCGCTCGAAGGCCTCGAAAATCCGCTCGCTCATAGCTGTTCCAGGACCTCCGCGAGGTCCTTGTCGCCGCGACCCGACAGGCACACCAGGTCGAGGTTCCCGGGGTTGGCCTCGACCCAGGCCAGCGCGTGGCTCGACTCCAGCGCGGGGATGATCCCCTCCAGCCTGGCCAGCGTTTTGAAGGCCGCCAGCGCGTCGGCGTCTGAGACCGCGACGTAGCGAGCGCGGCCGCTGTCGCGCAGGTGCGCGTGCTCGGGCCCGACCCCCGGGTAGTCGAGGCCGGCCGAGATCGAGTGCGCCTCGAGGATCTGGCCGTCCTCATCCTGCATGATCGCGCTGTAGGAGCCGTGCAGCACGCCACCGGGACCGGCTGTGGTTAGCGAGGCACCGTGGCGCGTGGTCTCCAACCCCTCGCCGGCGGCCTCCACGCCGATCAGCTCCACGTCGTCATCCACGAACGCGCTGAACATGCCAATCGCGTTGGAACCGCCGCCGACACAGGCGATCACCCGGTCGGGTAGACGTCCGGCCGCCGTGCGAACCTGTGTTCGTGCCTCATCGCCAATCACCCGTTGAAGCTCGCGCACGAGCACCGGATAGGGTGCCGGGCCGACACAGGAGCCGATGATGTAGTGGGTGTCGGCGACGTTCGTGACCCAGTCGCGAATGGCCGCCGAGACAGCTTCCTTGAGCGTGCGCGCACCGGCGTCGACGGGCGCCACCTGGGCGCCGAGCAGCTGCATCCGCTTGACGTTGGGCTCCTGGCGGCGCATGTCCTCAGAACCCATATAGACGACGCACTCGAGGTCCAGCAGCGCGCAGGCGGTGGCGGTCGCGACCCCGTGCTGGCCGGCGCCGGTCTCGGCGATGATCCGGCGCTTGCCCATGCGCTGCGCCAGCAGCGCCTGGCCCAGCGCGTTGTTGATCTTGTGCGCACCGGTGTGGTTCAGGTCCTCGCGCTTGAGGTACACGTCGTGGCCGACCCGCGCTGAGAGCCGCTCGGCCAGATACAGCGGTGAGGGACGACCGACATACGTGTTGAGCAGGCTTTCCAGGCGGCGGCGGAACTCAGAGTCCGCCGCCGCGGCCACCCACGCCTGTTCCAGTTCGGCGAGCGCGGGCATCAGGGTCTCGGGTACGTACTGGCCGCCGTAGGGGCCGAAGCGATGTTCGATCACGCGTGTACCCCGGGAGCGAGCGCTTGAGCGAAACGGGCCATCAGCGCGTGGTCCTTGATGCCGGGCGAGGATTCGACGCCGCTGGCGACGTCGACGGCGAAGGGGTGGGCGCTCGCGACCGCGGCGGCGACGTTGTCCGGGGTCAGGCCGCCGGACAGGATCACCGGCGTCCTGGAGCGGTGCGCGCCAGCCAGATCCCAGGCGAAGGTCTCCCCCGTGCCACCCTGGCGGCCCGGCACGTAGCTGTCCAGCAGGTGAAAGTCGGTGCCATAGACGCTGAGGCCCTTGACGTCGCCGCTGTCATGCACGCGGGCGGCCTTGATCACCTTCGCGCCGGTGCGGCGCGCGACCTCACGCGCGTAGGCGGGGCCCTCCTCGCCGTGCAGCTGGACGATCGTCAGTCCGATGTCGTCGGTCAGGGTGACCAGCTCGTCGAGGTCCTGGTTCACGAACACGCCGACCACCTCGGCGCGGCGGCGCACGGCGTCGGCGATGTCAGCGGCCTCCTGGGGCAGCACCACCCGGGCGGAGCCGGCCCAGAGGATCATTCCGACCGCCCAGGCTCCCAGCGACACCGCGTGCTCGGCGTCCTCGACGCGGGTGATCCCGCAGAACTTCACTTTCGTCATCGTCGCCAGATCATCGCAGCACCCAGCTCGGGAGCCAGTTCTTGACGGTGTCGATCGGCACCGCGAAGGCGCCGCCGTGGCGTCCGAGCTGGGAGTTGAGGCCGATGACTCGCCCCGCGGCGTCCAGCAGCGGGCTGCCGCCGACGCCGGGAACGGCGGTGGAGTCGGTCTCAAGCACGTCGTCGATCCCGAACCCGCCGGTGCCCGACAGGTTGCGCCCCATCGCGCTGATCAGGCCCGAGCTCAGCGTCCGGTCCCGTCCGTACGGGTTGGCGATCGACAGCGCCGTCTCCCCGACCTGAAGGTTCGAGGACTTGCCCAGCGTGAGCCCGTGGATCAGGTTGGGGACGCCGCGCATGTCGACCTGTAACAGCGCGATGTCATCACCCGGGTTGACCTTGATCACCGTCGCCCGGCGCGTGTAGTCGGCGTCCAGCGCGACCGCGATATCGCGGTGGCTGTTGGCCGCCGAGGCGATCAGGTGGTAGTCGGTCAGCACGTAACCGCGGCGGGAGATCAGAAAGCCCGAGCCCGACGTGGTGCTGTTGCGGTGCGGCGCGGGCGCCACCGGCGTGGCGGCCGGCGCGGTGGCCCTGGCTGAGACGTGGACCACGCCCGGCGCGTCGGCGCGAAAGATCCCGACCCCGTCGGCGGTCGCCGAGCTCTCCACCGGCGCGGAGCTCTCGTTGATCGGCACCGTCTCGGTGCGCTCACGGCCGACCACGCCGAAGGCCAGCAGCACGCCGGCGACCACCAGGGCGCCGCAGACCGAGGCCAGCACGTGTGACCACAGCAGCCCCCGCGATCCGTCGGGGCGGTTCTCAGCCATGCGTCAGGCCGGCGCACGCGGCTTCGGGGTCGGACGCGCGCATCAGCGCCTCGCCTATCAGCACGGCGTCGAGCCCCGCGGCGGCGAGCCCGTCCAGCTCGGCGCGGGTCCGGAAACCCGACTCGGCGACCTTCAGGGTTCCCGCGGGGATGTCGGGCAGCAGCTCGTAGGTGGTGTTGAGATCGACCGCCAACGTCGACAGGTTGCGGTTGTTGATGCCGATGATCCGCGGCTCCAGCTCCAGTGCGACCTCGAGCTCGGCGCGGTTGTGGACCTCGACCAGCACGTCAAGAGCCAGGTCGGTTGCCTGCTGATAGAGCTTGCGCAGCGCGGACGGCTCCAGCGCGGCGACGATCAGCAGGATCGCATCGGCGCCCGCGCTGTGAGCCTCGCTGATCTGGTAGGGGTCGACGATGAAGTCCTTGCGCAGGATCGGCAGGGTGCTGGCCGCGCGCGCCGCCTTGATGTCATCCAGGCTCCCCTTGAAGCGGGATTCCTCGGTCAGGATCGACAGCGCCGCCGCGCCGCCGCGTTGATAGGCGCCGACGACCTGCTCCAGGCTCAGGTCCTCACGGATCACGCCGGCGCTCGGTGAGGCGCGCTTGTGCTCGGCGATCACCGAGATACCGCCGTTGGCCAGCGCATCGGCGAACACGCCGGCGGGGCGCTTGCGTTCGGCCACCCGCGCACGGGTGTCGGCCACGATCTCGGCCAGCACGTCGCTCATGACAGCGCCGGCAGCCTCTGGGTGGCCTCCACGAAACGCTCGAGCGTGCTGGCCGCCGCGCCCGTGTCGATCGCCTGCTGGGCCTTGTTGATCCCCGACTGCAGGGTGACCGCGCCGCCGGCCGCGTACACGGCCGCGCCGGCGTTCAGCACCGCGAGGTCGCGGGCGGCGCCGGGCTCGCCGGCCAGGATCGCACGCGTGATCGCGGCGTTCTCCGTGGGATCTCCGCCGGGAACGTCCTCTGGCAGGTGGCGCTTGAGGCCGACCTCCTCGGGCGTGATCGTGTACTCGCGGGTGTCGCCGCCGTCCTGGACCTCGATCACGTGCGTGGCGGCGGAGATCGACAGCTCGTCCAGGCCGTCCTCGGAGTTGACCACCAGCGCGTGGCGGGTTCCGAGCCGTTTCAGCGCGCCGGCGAGCTTCGGCTGCTGGGCGCGGACCGAGCAGCCCAGCAGCTGTCGCTTGGCGCCTGCGGGGGTGGTCAGCGGGCCGAGGAAGTTGAACGTGGTGCGCACG
>JAFMRN010000015.1 GCA_017354065.1 Solirubrobacterales bacterium | reverse complement strand
CTGTACGTGACGCCGGGCATCTCCAAGCAGGCGGTCACACGTCATACGCGGATCGCAGGCACGCCTTACACGGCAGATCAGATCGCTGAGCCGCTGGTGAGCGAGCGCAACTACAACTGCGGAGGCATGGTCGGAATCGACTACAGCAAGCCCGGCGCACAGCAGTTCGTCGATTCATGGGCCGATCAGATGGCCGACTGGGGCGTCGATTACGTGAAGATCGACGGCGTGGGCGACAGCGACGTGCCTGACATACGGGCGTGGTCCCAAGCGCTCCAGCAGACGCACCGGCCGATCCATCTGGAGCTCTCCAACCAGCTAGACATCAAGAACGCCGCGACCTGGCAGCAGTACTCCAACGGCTGGCGGACTGGCAACGACGTCGAGTGCGCTTGCGGACCCAACGACGCCGTCTACCCCCTCACCGACTGGACCCACGTCTCAGCCAGGTTCGACCAGGCCGCAGCCTGGGCGCCGTACGGCGGGCCCGGGGGCTACAACGACTACGACTCGATCGAGATTGGCAACGGGAACAACGACGGGCTTACACCCGCGGAGAGGAAGTCCCAGCTCAGCCTCTGGGCGCTCGCCTCATCCCCGCTGCTGCTGGGCACAGACCTCACCAAGCTGGATCCGGCGGACCTGGCGCTGCTGAAGAACCAGGCGGTGATCGGGGTCGACCAGGACGGGATCGACGCCACCCGCTTGGCGCAGACCTCCACTGAGCAGGTCTTCGCCAAGACCGAGCAGGCGGGAGTGACGGTCGCCGGACTGTTCGACACGGGCAGCAGCGGTACCACGGTCACGACATCCACGCAAGCTCTGGGCCTCCCGCAGGCCAGCCACTACACCGTGACGGATCTCTGGAGCGGCAAGTCCTCGCAAACAACCGGGACGATTCATGAGAACGTGCCTTCCCACGGCGTCGCCCTGATCAGGGTGACCGCTCAGGATTGACGCGGGCGTTTCACGTCATCCAGGAGCGCTGCGATCAAGCCGTCAAGATCATGCTGCTCGGTCGCTTCGGAGGCCACGTCCCAGCCGAGCTCGCGCACCACCTCAGAGGTGGCGGGACCGATGCTGACCAGCCGCGGGCCGACGCCCTCAAACCCCGCCGCGGCCAGGTTGCGGGCCGATGAGGCGGACGCGAAGGTCACGTAGTCGGCAGCGTTGACGGCCGCCAACCGCTCGGAATCGAGCGGCTCGACAACGGTCTCATACAGCGCCAGCACGTCAACCTCGACACCGCGTGCGCGCAGCGCGTCGGTGACGGTCTCACGGCCGTGTTTGGCGCCGGCCACGAGCACCCGCTCAAGCGGGACATCCACCAGCAGGGTCGCCAGCTCCTCGCCGGCCCAGCGGCGCGGAACGTAGTCCGCGCGGATCCCCTGATGGGCCAGCGCCTGTTCGGTGATGCCGCCGACCACCCCGACCTTCGTGTTGGCAAAAGCGCGGGCATCGCGTCCCTCCGCGGACAGACGCGCGAACAGCCCCGCCACGCCGTTCGGGCTGCTCAGAACCACAAGGTCATAGCGCTCCAAATCCGGTGCGGGACCCGGGATCTGTTCGGTGCGGATCACGGGTGCCTCGATCACGGTCGCGCCAAGCGCGCGGAGCCGGCCACCGAGCTTGCCGGCCTGCGCGCGGGCGCGGGTGACCGCCACGCTGACCCCATACAGCGGCCTTGATTCAAGCCAGGCGATCCGTTCACGCAGCGCCGCGACCGGGCCGAACAGCGCGATAGCCGGCGCGCCGAAGCGCTCAGCCACCGCCAGCGAATGGATCGTCCCAAGCGTTCCGACCAGCGTCCGCTGACCGGGCCAGGTCCCGCGCTGGATCAACGCCGCCGGCTGGTCGCTGGGACGGCCGCCCTCGATCAGCCGCTGGGTGATGCCCTCCAGCTGGCGCACGCCCATGTACACGCACAGGGTCCCGGGGAACGCGGCGAGCGCTTCCCAGTCCAGGGCGCTCTCCGGCTTTGTCGGATCCTCGTGGCCGGTGAGGAACGCCACGGAGGAAGCGGAGTCGCGGTGGGTTACCGGGATCCCGGCATAAGCCGGGGCGGCGATCCCGGCGGTGACGCCGGGCACGACCTCAAAGGCGATTCCGGCGCCGGCAAGCACCTCTGCCTCCTCACCGCCGCGGCCGAACACAAACGGGTCGCCGCCCTTCAGGCGCACGACGGTCTCGGCGCTCTGGCCGTGCCTCACCAACAGCTGGTCGATCTCGCTCTGGGGGATCTGCTCGCCGCCGCCCTGCTTGCCGACGAACACCAGCTCAGCGTCGCCACGGGCGCCGCTCAGCGCACCGTCGGGGATCAGGCGATCGTGGATGATCACGTCGGCGCTTGCGATCAGGTCCAGTGAGCGCTTGGTCATCAGCTCCGGGTCCCCGGGACCGGCGCCGACCAGGTACACGGTCACTGCGCGCCCGCCTGTTGCTCGGCACGCGCCAGCAGCTGCTGCGCGCCGACGGACAACATCCGTTCCGCCAGCTCGTCGGCGACCGTCTCAGCCGGGCCTGAGACCGCGTCACGGATCCACTCAGACCCGTCTGGCAGGCCCACCCAGCCGGTCAACTCCAGGTCCCCGCAGTCGGCGATCCGCGCGCTGGCGCCCATCGGCGTGTTGCAGGAGGCGCCCAGGTGGCGCGCGAGCATCCGCTCGGCCGTTACGCAGATTGACGCCCCCACGTCGGAGATATCCGGCACCGGGAAGCCGACACGTGTCTGTAACAACAGGGCGCCCTGACCCGGAGCCGGGACCAGCTCCAGCGGCTGGAAGGAGCGCGCCAGACCCAAGCGCGTGAGCCCCGCGGCAGCCAGCACCAGGCCGTCCACCTCGCCGGCGTCCAGCTTGCGCAGCCGCGTGTCGACGTTGCCGCGGATCTCCACCAGCTCCAGTTCGGGGTCCAGCGCCCGCAGCTGCGCCGCACGGCGCAGGGATGCGGTCCCGACACGCGCCCCAAGGGTTCCGATCAGCACGTCCGTCGCGTCCTCGCGGGCCGGTACGCCGGCCAGCACGGTGCCCGGAGCCAGCTCGCCGGGCACATCCTTGGCTGAGTGCACGGCCACGTCGATCTCCCCGGCCAGCAGCGCCTCCTCCAGCGCTGAAACCCAGCGGGACTTGTCCCCGACCGCGTCACCGCGGTCCCCGGGGTTGGAGATCACCACCAGCTCGGCGTCGGCCAGCCGCGCGGCGACTGATTCGGCTTGGGCCAGCGCCAGGGCACTGCCGCGCGTTCCGATTCGCATTCAGTCGCGGGAGTTTTGCGGGGCGTTGGCGGCCTCCGGCAGCTGCCGGATCTCGGCTATGGCCTCAACATCGACCGGCGCGGAGTCGATCGCACGGTCGTCATTGACCTCAAGACCGAACATGTCTCGCACCAGCGCCATGCGCGCGTGAACGCGGTCATCCAGCAGTTCCTTCATCCGCAGCGTGGGGCGGTGCAACAGCCGGTTGACGACCGCGTGCAGCGCGGCGTCCACACGCTCAAGGTCCGCTTCAGAGGCACTTTCCCAGCGT
Organism: Solirubrobacterales bacterium; assembly: GCA_017354065.1. GTDB lineage: Bacteria > Actinomycetota > Thermoleophilia > Solirubrobacterales > Solirubrobacteraceae > Palsa-465. The sequence goes on along the minus strand of JAFMRN010000015.1, from coordinate 13,154 downwards.
CCCTCATTCTCGGCCAGCACACCCCGGGCGATCTCCTCCGCGTGCATCCGCAGCGCCGCCACGGTCGGGCGCACCTCAAGCGATCCAAGCCAGCTTGCAAAGTGCTGGATCTCCTCCTCGATCAACCCCTCCGCGCGGGCGGCCTCGCCCTGGCGCCCGCGACGGTTGCGCCGCACCACAGCCTCAAGGTCATCGATGTCATGCAGGGAGACGCCATCAAGGCGGCCGCACTCCGGGTCGATGTCCCGTGGCACTGCCAGGTCGACCAGCAGCAACGGGCTGCCATCGCGGTGGGACATGACCTCGGCCAGGGGCCCGGCCTCGATCAGCAGATGCGGTGAGGAGGTGGCACACACCACCACGTCCGCGGTCGCCAACACCTCGGGAAGCTGCTCGATCCCGACGCTGTGGCCGCCGAAGCGGTCGGCGAGCGCCAGCGCGCGAGAGGCGCGGCGCCCGGCGACGAAGGTCAAAGACACGTTGTCATCTGACATCGCGCGGGCGGAGGTCTCGGCCATCTCCCCCGAGCCGACTATCACGACATCCTTGCCGGCAAGCCCGTTAAGGCTCTCACGCGCGAGCATCACGCCGGCGCTTGCAAGGCTCAGCTGGCCTGAGGAGATGCCGGTCTCCGTCCGCACGCGCTTGCCGGTGGCGAGCGCGGCCTCAAACAGATGGTTGGTCAGCGGACCGGTCGTCTCCTGGGCGAGCGCAGCCTCATAAGCGCGTTTGACCTGACCCTGGATCTCAGCCTCGCCGACGATCATCGAGTCCAGGCCCGATGTCACCCGGTACAGGTGGCGCGCGGCCTCACAGTTGCGCTGGGCATAGATCGAGCCCGACAGCTCGGTCGCGCGGATCCCGCCCTGGCGGGCGAGCATGCCAAGTACCACGCTCTCCGCCTCCAGCGGATCTCCGACCACCAGGTACAGCTCGGTGCGGTTGCAGGTGGAGATTGAGACGACCTCATGGACCTCCGGCGCGCCGCGCACCGCCGAGACGAACTCAATCCCGCTCTCACCGGTCAGGGCCAGGCGCTCACGCACCTCGACCGGTGCGGTCTTGTGGCTGACCCCGATTGACAGCAGCTCGCTCACAGCGCCGGCTCCTGCTCGCGCTCCGGAACCTCAGCGTCGCGTTCCTCCACCAGCTTGTGCAGCTCCGCCAGCTCACGCTGGTTGTTGGCCAGGCGCCAGGCCATGATCCCCAGGTAGATGAGGATGATCGCGAACACCACGATGTAAGCGCCCGCGACGTACTTCACCGCAGTGTGCAGTGAGACGAAGTCAGTCGGTTGGCCGGCGGCGATCAGCGGCATTCAGAACTTGTGTAGCGGTTCAAAGTAAAAATTGGTAGCGATCAGCTCACAGTGGCGCGGCACTGCGACCGACGGGTGCGACGGCGTCGTCACCGAGCAGCTTGCGACGCAGCCGCCGGGTCTGGCCGCGTGTCTCCTTGGCCAGCATCTCGAACTTCATCAGCGTCGCGAACAACAGCGCGACCGCGATCACCATCACGTAGAAGGCAAGCGCCATGGAGCCCGGCAGCGTTCCGCCCTCGAGGTTCAGCACGCGCGGGTGCACAAACGCCTCCGACAGCCGCACGATCAGGAAGTTCAGCGGCACGAACGCACCGGCCACGACCGAGAACACCGACGCGTACATGGACTGACGCTCAGGGTCCTCGATGCTGAAGCGCAGCGGCTGATAGGTGCAGAACAACAGCACCACGATCAGGTAGGAGACCAGCGTCGGCTCTGACCACACCCACCAGTGACCCCAGGCGACCTTGGCCCAGATCGCGCCGGACAGCAGGCCGCCGACGGAGAAGATCAGGGACATGTGAATCGCGGTGTAGGAGCGCAGGTCCCAGATCCGCTCACGCGTCCGCAGGTGGATCACGCCGAAGACCCCGCCCAGCACGTACCCGCACAGCGACACGATCGCCAGCGGTACGTGGATGTAGAAGATCTTCTGGGCGAAGCCCTGATTGACGTCATCAGGGGCGTAGAAGAACGTCAGCGCCAGGCCGGCGAGAAAGAAGACCAGCGTGGCGATCGTCAGACCGCGGAGATGCCTTGCGTGCTTCGACATGGCTGAAAGCTCACTCCTCGAGCAAAAAGTCGAAAACCGCGTAGGCGAGGAGTGCGTTCACAACATCATAAAGGCCCAAGATCAACAGCCATTCTCCGGGCGGCGTTTGGGAACCGTGCAAGGTGAACAGATGCCCGGTCCCCAGAGCGAAACAGATCAGCGCCGGGATCTGCAGCGGCAGGCCGATGATCGGCCCGATCAGATCTCGCGCTCGCGTGTGGACAGCCAGAGCGGAGACCAGCGTGCCGATCACGGCGAAGGCGATATCCGCCAGCGCCAGGAACAGCACCAACCCTCCGAGCGCCGAGCCCAGACGCGGCGGGCCCGCGAACAGCGCGAAGGCCGGGACCGCCACCAGCTCCAGCACCGCCATGTACAGGAACAGCGCCGCGGCCTTGGCCAGGAACATTGCGCTGCGATCTACCGGCGCCAGCAGGAACCCGTCAAAGCCGCCCTGCTCACGCTCGGCCACGAACAGCCGGTTGGTGCCGAGAATCGCCGCGAACAGCAGGCTGACGGCTAGCACCCCTGCCGCCAGCTGGCCGCTGAGCGTGTCGCGCTGTAACCCGAAATGGAAGATCACGAACGTGGCGACCGTGAATATCGCCATGGCCGGCACGGTCTCGAAGGTGCGCAGCTCCACGGTCAGGTCCTTGCGCAGGATTGCCGCGGCCGTAGCCAGGGTGCCGGGTGGCCTGGGCGTATCCGCGGACGCCCCGGCGCTGGCGGTCTCGACCTCGGTCGCGCCGCTCATCGGTACAGCTCCTTGATCTGCGCGGCGTCGATCCCCTCGGGCGCGCCGAGGTAGGCGGCCCGGCCGCCCTCCAGGGCCAGCACCAGGTCGGCCTCGGCCAGCGCCGCCTCAGGGTCGTGGCTGGTCAGCACGCGCGTCAGCCCCGCCGGGCGCCCGATCAGCCCCTCGATCAGCTCCGAACCCGCCGGATCGAGGTTGGAGCGCGGCTCGTCCAACAACAGGATCTCAGGCGCGTGCAGCACCGCCCGGGCGACCGCCAGGCGCTGGACCATCCCGCGGCTCAGTGAGCGAACGGGATCATCGCCGCGGCGCGCCATCCCGACCGCCGCCAGAACCTGCTCGACACGCTGCGGGCCGACCCCGTGCAGGCGCGCGTGGTAGCTGAGGTTCTCCCTGCCGGACAGCTCCCGGTAGAGCAACGGCTCGTGCCCCAGAAACCCGAGCCGCCCACGAACCGCCCAGCCGCGGCGCGGCAGCTCCTCACCCAGCACGGAGACATTGCCGGCATGGGGTGCCAGCAGCGTCGCCAGCACCCGCAGCAGCGTCGTCTTGCCCGCGCCGTTGCGCCCCAGGACGGCGAGGGAAGCGCCCGCCGGCACGCTCAGGGACAGCCCGTTCAAAACCAGCCGCTCACCGAAGCGGCGCGTCAAGCCTGTGAGTTCGATTGCGCCCACGCAGGCCGAGCGTACCCGTACGAGCCTCGGAGTTGTGTACACGACATGTGTCAGGGCGTGTACCATGGAACAACCATGGAGCGCCTGAACGTGACGTTGGAACCGGAGTATGGTGAAAAGCTACGGCGACTGGCCGAACAGCGCTATCTCCAGCCCGGAACGTTGGCTCGCGCCTTGCTGTCAGAGGCGATCGACTTGGCCGAGCTAGACGGCGCGCGGATGACCGCAATCTTGGACGCGATTCCCGGCGCATGGGACCGCATGGACCATGCGATGGACCAGGTTCGACGCGGCGAGACGGTTCCGCTCGAGGAACTCGACCAGCACGTCTGATGCCCCGCGTAGCGCTTTCGCGCGACGCGATGGACGACCTACGCACGCTGATTCGCGCCTACGGACTTCCGGACACGACTGTCGCCCGCGTCAAAGCCGCGACCGAGGCGCTGGAACGTTTCCCGAGCCTGGGTCAGCGGCTTCGTGGCCGCGGCGAGGGGCGACGCGGTATTTCGGGTCCATGGCCGTGGATGCTGATCAGCTACGTATGGCTGGAAGACGCGGATTTGATCGCGATCCTCCGGATCGAGGACGTGCGGACGGCGGAAGCCCCGAGCGGGCACTGATTACGCCGGGGCCACGCTGCGCTGCGCCCCCGCGATCAGGTCACGCACGGCCTCCGGGTTGCCCGCGCGCAGCAGCTCGATCGGGTCGGGGTCGCCGTTGACGATCCCCTCAAAGAACTCCTTGCGCTCCTGGTAGGTAGGCAGCGTCGCCTTGGCCCAGCCGCGCGCGTCGTTCAACAGCACCGCCAGGTCCGCGTAGGGCTCGCCGAAGGCCTCGGCGATCTCAGCCTTCATCCGCTTGGCCAGCGCCGGGCTGGCGCCGGCGGTGGAGATCGCCACGGCCAGCGGGCCGGTCCGCACGATCGCCGGCAGGATGAAGTTGCACAGCGGCGGCACGTCGACCACGTTGACCAGCATCGCGCGCTGCTCGGCGTCGTTGAACACGCGGATGTTCATGTCGGTGTCGTCGGTCGCGGCAATCGCGATCAGGTGCCCGTCCAGGTCAGCGGGCTCGTACTCGCGCTGGTGGAAGGTGATCGACCCCTCTGCGGCGAGCTGCTCGAGCGCCGGCACCGCGCGCGGGGCGACGAGCGTCACCCCGGCGTCGCAGGCAAGCAGGCCCTCGACCTTCTCGAGCCCGACCTCGCCGCCGCCGACCACCAGCGCGCGACGGCCCTTCAGCTTCAGACACGCGATGTAGAACGGGGTCTCGAGCATGTCCTGCACGCAGGACTGATCACAGATCCCCTTCTTGTACTGGCAGACACATTCTTTGCCTGTGTAGGCCTGAGCTGGCATACCCGAAAGCGTAGCCGCGAATCGATCGAGCTCGCGGCCGACCCACCTTATGCAACCTTTAGTTGCATGTCTGGCTCAGATGTGCAACTCTTGGTTGCGCATTGACGGGCCAACGATATGGAGAGAGCGATGGATGAACAAGGTTGAGCAGGACGTGCTGGTGGAGGCACCGATCGGGATCGTCTGGGATGTCGTGACCAGGCCGGAGCACATCGGCGCATGGTTCCTCGACAGCGAGGTGAACCTGGAGGCGACGGCGGGAGGAGCCGGCAGCATCAGCTTCGTCTCAAGAGAGGGAACGCCGGTGAAGCTGGCGCTTGAGGTCGAGCGGGCCGAGGCGCCGCACCTGCTGGCGTTTCGCTGGAACGGCCACCCCGGACAGCCGCAGGCGGTCACCCATGTCGAGTTCCAGCTCTCCGAGGAGGGCAGCGCCACGAGGCTGCGCGTGCGCGAGTCAGGGTTTGCCGAACTGGGACTCGACGAGACGGCGGCGACGGCCTATCGCGAGGGCCACATCGACGGCTGGGGCTTCCTCGTGCCGGCGATCGCCAAGCGGGCCGCGGCGGTCCCCACGGAGGTGGCGTGAGCGCCGTCGATGACGACCTGTGGGCGGCGGTCGCGGAGCCATCGCGCCGTCGCCTGCTGGACGCACTGCTGGCGCGGCCGGGCGCGACCGCCAGCGCGCTGACCGCGGACGTGGCGCTGACACGCCAGGCGATCGCCAAGCATCTCGACGTGCTGGAGAGCGCCGGCCTGGTCGCCGCCGTCAGGGTCGGACGCGAGGTCCGCTACAGCGTGCAAGCCGAACGGATGACCGAGGCCTCCCAAGCGCTGCGTGACGCCGGTGCCCGCTGGGGCGCGCGGCTGGCTGCGATCAAGGCCGTCGCCGAGCAGCTGGCCAGCGAGGATCAGGCCTGAGCCGGCCACACCGCCACGCGCTCAGCGTTTCGACCGCGAGTCGCGCACACACACGCTCAGCGTTTGACCGCATCCCGCGCCAGACGTGCGCCAACCCGGGTCAACGGTGCCAGCCCCGATTTCAGCGCCGCACCGCGCTCACCCGAGCGCCCGTAGAGCACGCCGCCGGCCTCCTTCAGAGCGCGCCCGAGCGACTCGTCGTAGGGGAACCACCAGGGGTTCTTCAACAGCGAGGGCTCCCACAGCCGCAGCTTCACGTTCGCGCACTCATGGATCCCGAACTTCGAGTGCGTGCGTCCGACCCCGGAGTCCTTGACCCCGCCCCAGGGGGTCTGCATCGCGCCGTGGCTGAACAGGTGGTCGTTGATCCAGACCATGCCCGACTCCAGCCGGGCGGCGACCCGCTGGCCGCGCTCACGGTCGGCGGTCCAGACCGAGGCACCGAGCCCGAAGTCCGAATCGTTCGCCATCCGGATCGCCTCCTCCTCGCCGTCGACAACGATGATCGGCAGCACCGGCCCGAAGATCTCCTCCTGCATGATCCGCATCTCGTGGGTCACGCCGGTCAGCACCGTCGGGGCATAGAACGTCTCCGAATCCAATCCTGCGGGCGCCTCCGCCGGCCCGCCGCACAAAAGCGTGGCGCCGTGCGCGACGGCGTCGTCAACCAGCTCCTCAACGATCTTGTACTGGCCGGGATCGACCATCGGGCCGATCTCGGTCCCCCACTCCAGCGGGTCACCGAGCGCCAGGCCGCGCGCGGCCTCAACCACCCCGTTGATGAACGGCTCGGCCACACGCCGGTCGACATACACCCGCTCGATCCCGGCACAGGACTGGCCACAGTTCGCAAACCCGCCCCAGGCCGCACCCTGGATCGCGTGGTTCAGGTCGGCGTCATCCAGCACCAGCATCGGGTCCTTGCCGCCAAGCTCCAGCACCGAGCCCTTCAGCATCCGCGCGCACTGCTCACCGACGCCGCGGCCGGTCTCGACCGATCCGGTGAAGAACACCTTGTCAACGTCCGTCTTGACCAGCGCCGAGCCGGTACCGGGACCATGCACGGTGCGGATCAGCCCCTCCGGCACGCCCGCGGCCTCAAACGCGTCACGGATCTTGTCGCCGCACAAAGGCGTCAGCGACGCGGGCTTCAGCACCACCCCGTTGCCCGCCATCAGCGCCAGGGCGACCTCCCCGAAGGGGATGCTCCAGGGGTAGTTCCAGGGCGCGATCACGCCGAGGACCCCGAGCGGCTCATACACGTAGTGCGCCCGTTTGGAGGCGAAGAAGATCTGGTGCATGCGGATCTTCTCATCCGCCAGCAGCTTCGGCCCCTGCTTCGCGATCCAGTGCAGGCCGTCGATCGTCGGCAACAGCTCCATGCTGTAGGCCTCATTCCGCGGCTTGCCCTGCTCGGCGGCGATCAGGTCGCGGATCGTCTCGGTCTGGTCGACCAGCACGTCCGCGGTCGCCTCGAGGTAGGAAGCGCGCTCGGCCAGCGACAGCGCGGCCCACGCGGGCGCAACCGCGCGGACCTGATCGACGACGCCCTGGACCGCATCCGGCGCCGTTGTCGGGACGGCCCCGAGCAGCTCGCCGGTAGCCGGGTTATTACTGTCCAGTGTCGGTGCGTCGGTAACGGTGGCCATCCATGGAACGATACGCCGATGGACGAGCAGCTAACGCTTGGTGGCGACAGCCTGGCGGCTCCGTTGGCCGACCGCATGCGCCCTACGGCGCTGGACCAGGTCGTCGGCCAGCCCCAGCTGACAGAAGCGCTGCGCCGGCCGCACTCGATGATCCTCTGGGGCCCGCCGGGCAGCGGCAAGACGACGCTCGCGCTGTGCGTCGCGCGTGAGACCGACGCCGACTTTGAGCAGCTCAACGCCGTCACCGACGGGCTCAAGGAGCTGCGAGCCGTGATCGACCGCGCCAAGAGCCGCCGCGCCACCGGCCGGCGCACGCTGCTGTTCATCGATGAGATCGCCCGCTGGAACAAGGCCCAGCAGGACGCCCTGCTCCCCTACGTCGAGGACGGCACGGTCCTGCTGGTCGGGGCGACCACCGAGAACCCCGGCTTCGAGCTGAACCGCGCGCTGGTCTCGCGCGTCCAGGTCCACGTTCTGGAACCGCTGACAGACGCCGACCTGTCAACCCTGGCGGACCGCGGCCTCGAGTTTCTCGGCACCGGCCACTCGCTCAGCCCCGAGGCCCGCGAGCATCTGATCCTGACGTCCAACGGGGACGCCCGCCGGCTGTTGACCACGCTCCAGGCTGCTGTCGAAGCCAAACGAGACAGCAGCCCCATCGACCTGCAAGCGATCGAGGCAGCCGCCGGCACCAGGGCCGTCGCCTACGACCACTACGCGGTGATCTCCGCGTTCATCAAGTCGATCCGGGGCTCCGATCCGAGCGCCGCGCTGTACTGGCTGGCGCGGATGGAGGCCGGCGGTGAAGCGCCCGAGTTCATCGCCAGACGGCTTGTGATCTCCGCCTCCGAGGAGATCGGCACCGCCGCCTCCGGCGCCCTGGCCGTCGCGGTCTCGGGCATGCAGGCCGTGAAGCTGGTCGGCCCGCCGGAGTGCTGGATCACGCTCGCGCACGTAACCTCGTATTTGGCCCGCTCACCGAAGAGCTGGGCCTCCTACAAAGGCCTGCAAAACGCCCGCAAACTGGTCGCCGAGCGGCCCCACTACGAGGTCCCCGCACAGCTGCGCAATCCGGCCACCGCCCTCGATCGCGAGCTCGGCCACGGCGAGGGCTACGTGCACGCCTCCGAGCCCGGCGGCGACCAGGTGCAGTTCCTCCCGCCCGAGCTCGCCAACGAGCAGATCTACCCGCGTTAACGACCCCGGGGCCGGTCTTTGAGACCAGCCCCGGGAGGTACGTCTAGTTCAGGTTCGCGCGCAGCGAAGCCAGTGCCTCTGACTTGCCGAGGGCAGCCAGTGCGCGGGACTCCAGCTCGGAGGCCTCACGCGGGCTGATACCCAGCTCGGCGCAGGTCTGGCGCACGGTGCGGGGCTCGTCGCCACCGAGGCCGTAACGCAGGCGGATGACCTCCGCCTCCATGCTCGGCAGCTCACCGACCAGGGTTGCGACCTGGTTGTCACGGTAGTTGTCGGCAACGACCTCGTCGGGCTCCGGATCCTCGCTGTTGAGCAGGTCACCCAGGGCCATCTCACCGTCGTCACCGATCGGCTGGTCCAGGGAGGCCAGGCCCAGGGAGAGCTCACGAACCTCGGCGACCTGCTCGATCGGCAGCTCGGAGACGATCGCAATCTCCTCGTCGGTGGGCTCGCGACCCAGCTTCAGGTTCAGCTCACCCTCGACCTTGCGGACCTTGACCTGGCGCTGTGCGACGTGGACGGGCAGACGGATCGTGCGACCCGAGTTCTGCAGGCCACGCTGAATCGCCTGGCGAATCCAAAGCGTCCCGTAGGTGGAGAACTTGAAGCCCTTGCGGTAGTCGAACTTCTCAACCGCGCGAATCAGGCCGAGCATGCCCTCTTGGACCAGGTCCTCCAGCGGCAGCCCGTGACCCTGATAACGGCGGGCCTGGGCGACGACCAGACGCAGGTTCGCGTTGATCATCTGTGCCTTGGCGTCGAGGTTGCCACGTTCAATCTGCTTCGCCAGCTCGATCTCCTCAGCGGCGGTAAGCAGATGATGAGTACGGGCTTCCCGGTAAAAGAGCTCGAGCGAGTCCAGCGAACCGTCAGCGACCGGGATCTCCTTGCGGGCCCGCGTGTTGCGCGACGTCGTGCTGGTGTGAGGACGGCGGTGACTGCTATCTGCGTTGCGAGCCTTGGTCTTGGCCGCAGGGGCGTTCGCGCCGCGAGAGCGTCGCGTCGTCGCTTCCTTCTCTGAATGCTCGCCGCGTGCGCGGCTGATTGTTGACTTGGTATCCGTTTTGGGACTCCTGGTTCGAAGGTTTGAAGATGATCGAAATATACGCTTACGGAAGGTTCTTGTCAAGCCATCCGGACTGCCCGGTCCGTTTTGTCAGAGGTCTGACCGCCGCCCTGGTGTCAGTGGAGCGGACACCAGGCCAGCCAGGCTGTGTTCTTCACGAACCCAACGCTTTCCTGCCCCTGGGGTTTCGTGTGGGAGACCACTTCTAACCCAATTCCTATGGGTTTCTCGCGGAATCCTATGAAAGCCGGGACGAGCCGGCTGAGGTCAGGCGTGCACCTGAGCGCACGCCCGCGCATCATTATGCGCGTCAGCGAGCACACAGTCAAGTAGCCCGGGGAATCGGGCTTCAACGTCCGTGGTGCGGAGTGATACCAGGCGCTGAGGACCGTCGCGTCTGGTGCGGGTCAGTCCCGCGTCCCGGAGCACCTTCAGGTGATGGGTGAGCGTCGAGCGGGAGACGGGGACCTCAAGTGCGCCGCAGGGCACCTCGTTGGGGTGCTGACCTAGCGCCCGCACGATCTCCAGGCGGACGGGGTCGGACAACGCGTGGAGCACACCGGGGAGGCTGAGTTGCTCAGCCTCTGGGTGAGCGATGTCCCTCATCGGAGGGGTCGGTACTCAGACATCAGCGCAGATGATAGGACGGCGGAGCACACCATTGCCCCAGAAGGGGAATTTTTCGGTGCGTTAGTCGCCGGCAAGGATCGCCAGGACGCGGTCATGCACGAGCCCGTTGGTCGCGAGCCCGCTGCCGGTTCCCGGGTCAGGATCGCCGGAGACGCTCGTGAACGTGCCGCCGGCCTCCTCCACTATCAGCGCGGGGGCCGCCAGATCCCAGAGCGTGGCTTCGGGGTCGGTGGCGATCTCAAAGGCGCCCTCGGCGACGAGCATGTACTGCCAGGCGTCCCCCATCCCGCGGGTCCGCCAGCAGGACCGGGCCAGCTTGATGATCTGCTCGCCCTTGCCCTCGGCGTCCCAGTCCTCGATTCCGCTCCAGCCGAGTTGTGCGTGAGCCAGGTCGGGGACCTTGGAGACCTGACAGCGTTCGGCCTCGCCGCCGCCGAGCGCGCGATTCAGCGTCCAGGCACCTCCGCCCTTGGTCGCCCACCAGCGCCGCGCGACGGCGGGCATGGCGACGACCGCGACGATCGTCTCACCCTGGTCCTGGAGCGCGATCAGCGTCGACCAGGTCGGCATCCCGCGCACATAGCTCTTGGTGCCGTCGATCGGATCGAGGATCCAACGGCGGCCGTTCTTGGCCTCCTCGGCGCCGAACTCCTCGCCCACCACGGCGTCGTCGGGACGGACCTGCTTGAGGTGCTCGCGGATCGCGAGCTCAGCGGCCTTGTCCGACTCTGAGACCGGCGTCAGGTCCGGCTTGGTCTCGACCTCCAGGTCCGCTGCCTTGAACTTCGGGGTCGTGATCTGATCGGCGATGTCAGCTAGTGCCAACGCCAGCGCCAGATCCCCGACGTGCTCGGGGGCGGCGGTCACTGGTTGGCTCCGGTTCTGAGTTGGGCGTGGGCTTTCACGCGCCGCGACTGTACCGGGCGGCCGCCCACGCCGTTAGGCTCCCGCTCCATGTCCGACCTCCAGGCCGAGAGCACCGAGGTCCTTCAGCGGCTGATCCGCTTCAACACGGTCAACCCGCCGGGGAACGAGCGCGCCGCGATCCAGTACCTGGATGACTATCTGCGCGCCGCCGGCTTTGAGACTGAGCAGCTGGCGGCGGTTCCGGAGCGACCGAACCTGATCGCCACGCTCGACTCCGGAGCGCCCGGACCGGTGCTCGGCTACCTGTCTCACGTGGACACCGTGCTGGCGAACCCGGCTGAGTGGCAGCATGACCCCTGGTCCGGGGACGTCGACTCCGACGGTTTTCTCTGGGGCCGCGGTGCCCTGGACATGAAGTCCCAGACCGTCGGTGAGGTCGTCGCCGCAGCGGCGCTCGGACACTCGGGCTGGCGTCCCGGGCGCGGCGCGCTGAAGGTCTTCGTCGTCTCAGATGAGGAGACCGGCGGTGAGGTCGGCGCCCGTTTCCTGACCGAACAGCACCCTGACAAGGTCCGCTGTGACTACCTGCTGAATGAAGGCGCGGGCGCCGCCTTTGAGCTGGACGGGACGCGCTACCACGGGGTCTGCTGCGGTGAGAAGGGCATCTTCCGCCTGCTGCTGCGCGCCCGGGGACATGCGGGTCACGCTTCACTGCCGCGCAACGGTGAAAACGCGCTGGCGAAGCTGGCGCCGGTGCTCTCGCGACTCGCGGAGGCGCAGCCGGGGGTGACGCTGACAGAGCCGCCGCGCCAGCTCGCCGCCGCGCTGACCGGCACGCCGGCCGGCGACGTGGATGCCGACACCGTGGCGGAGACCTTGAAGCGCCTTGCCGGGGTCGACCCGGTCCTGCCGGCGCTGGTCGAGCCGATGTTCGGCGTCACGCTCGCCCCGACGATGGCCCACGCCTCCGACAAGATCAACGTGATCCCCTCAGAGGCGACCTTGAAGGTCGACTGCCGCGTTCCGCCCGGGCTCGGACCCGATGTGGCGCTGGCCGCGCTGCATGAGGTCCTGGGTGAGACCGCCGAGCTGGTCGAGATCTCCTTCAGTGAGGAGGTCTACGGCTATCTGTCACCGCCCGAGTCGCCGCTCATGGACGAGATCCGGACCTATTTGCGTAAGCACGACGCGGAAGCGGTGCCGGTGCTGTTGCCCGGCTACAGCGACTCGAGCTGGTTCCGCCGCGCGTTCCCGGAGCTGATCGCGTATGGCTTCTTCCCCCATCATCAGATGCCGCTCACCCAGGTTGCGCCGCTGGTCCACAGCGCGGATGAGCGGATCTCCGTGCGCGACCTGGGCCAGGCCACCGAGTTCTTCCACTCCCTGGCGCGCACGCTGCTGGCATGAGCGAGCGGCTCAGCCCTGAGGTCTTCCGGCTGCCGGTGGACCGGCTTCGGCGTGGCTACTACTCCGATGCCTACTTCGTGCACACCAAGAGCCTGTTGGAGGCGGAGAACCATCACCCGCACCTGACAATGCAGGTGTTCCAGAAGCGCCAATCGCTGCTGGGCGGGATTGATGAGGCGGTCGCGATCCTGAAGCTCTGCTCCGGGTATTTGGATCCGGATGGGGTCTGGGTTGACGGCTGGCCGGAGTTGCGAGTCGAGGCCCTGCACGAGGGCGACGCGATCTCGCCGTTTGAGTCCGTGTTGACGATTGAGGGGGACTACGCGCTGTTCGCGCACCTGGAGACGGCGCTGCTCGGCTGTCTTGCGCGGCGCTCTTTGATCATGCGCAACGTACGCGCGGTCGTGGAGGCGGCCCGGGGCAAACCGATCTTCTACTTCCCCGCGCGCCACGATCACTGGCTGGTGCAGACCGGTGACGGCTGGGCCGCGCACGTGGCGGGCGCGATCGGCGTCTCGACCGACGCCCAAGCGTCGTGGTG
>JAFMRN010000331.1 GCA_017354065.1 Solirubrobacterales bacterium | reverse complement strand
AGGCTGAGGTGCCGGCTCCAGTGGTGGTAGGGGTTTGAGCCGGCGTCGTCAAACGGGTCGCTGACGCCGGTCAGCCACTCCTCCGGTGTCGCTCCGAGCCAGACGTTCTGGATCGACTCGGTCTCCCCGCCGGAGCTGGCGGAGAAGTAGGTGGTCACTGGGCGGCCCTGGTACTCGACCACCTGGCCGCTGGTCGCCGCCACCGCCGCGTTGCTGTTGGCGGTCTCCGCTGACTCGCCCCCGTACACCTGTGAGCGCGTATCCGAGTACACGTCGTAGAACGGGTTCACGGCCTGGCTGGCGAGCACGTAGGTGCGGGCGGCGACCGCCTGGGCCTCAAGCGCCGAGAGCGGCCAGGACGACGGTGACTCGCGCGCCACGACCCCGCGAACATAGTCGTCCAGGCCCACCACGTTGACACCCAGGACCTCCGAGCCGGAGGGGCGGAACGTGAGCCGGCCCCGGTAGCGCCCGTGCCCGGCCAGCTTCAAAGCAGCGCCGCGGATGTGCAACGGCGCGTGAAAGACGCCGACGCGCCGCCCGCCAGTGGTCAGCTTCAGCTCTGATCCGTCGGCCTGGATCGCATAGGTCCGCCCGGCGCTCAGCTTCGTGTTGTTCGCACGGGTCGCGCCGCTGACGGCGGCAGAGCCTTTGGAGACCAGCACGCTGACCGTCGACGGCGCGGCTTGAGCGAGCGTGGTCCCGGTGTAGTAGTGGGCGAGGATGTCCGCGTAGCCGTAGCCATGCTCGGCGAAGCCCAGCGCTCCGTACTGGCTCATCCCGATCCCGTGGCCGTAGCCGGCGCCGTTGATCAGCAGCCCGCTTGAACTGGCTCCCCACGCCGCGTAAGGGACACAACAGAGCGCCGCCACGCAGGCGACCAGAAAGCAGACGAGGCGGCGCATTGTTGAGAGAACGTCTCCGATCCCGGAAAGTTGGCCAGAAGGCCCCCGGGGTCAGCCGGTGTTGCCGCGCGCGATCTCTCGCAGGTTGATCGCTTTCTCATACGTCTCGTGGTCTACGCCCTTCTCATAGGCGACCTCACGCAGCGGCCGTCCGGACTCGGTGGCCGCCTTGACGATCTCCGTCGCCTTGTCATAGCCGATGTGCGTGTTCAGCGCGGTCGCGGTCGCCAACGTCGCCTCAGCGGACCTGGTGCAGCCCGCCTCATTGGCGCGGATCCCGGACACGCACTTCTCATTCAGCACCTTCGCGGTCGCGGTCAGCAGGCGGATCGACTCCAGCAGGTTGCGTGCGATCAGCGGTACGCGAACGTTCAGCTCGAACTGGCCCTGGGAGCCCGCCAGCGTGATCGCCGTGTCGTTGCCGATCACCTGCGCCGATACCTGGAGGGTCACCTCCGGGATCACGGGGTTGACCTTGCCGGGCATGATCGATGAGCCCTTCTGCAGCTCGGGCAGGAAGATCTCGCCGATCCCGGCCCGCGGACCGGAGCCGAGCAGCGCCAGGTCGTTGGCGATCTTGGTGAATGACACCGCGGCGACCTTCAGCGCACCGGACAGCTCGACCAGCGCGTCACGGTTGCCCTGGGCCTCAAAGGGGTCCTCGGGTGCCGAGATCGTCAGGCCCGAGCGCTCGGACAGCAGCTCGCGGACGCGGGCGGCGAACTCCGGATGGGTGTTCAGGCCGGTGCCGGTGGCGGTCCCGCCCAGCGGGATCTGCCCGACCTGGGCCAAGGTGTTCTGTACGCGCCTGCCCGCCAGGCGCACCTGGGCGGCATAACCGGAGAACTCCTGGCCGAGCGTGACCGGCACCGCGTCCATCAGGTGTGTGCGGCCCGACTTGACGACGTCGTGGAACTCCGTCGCCTTCTGCGCAAACGCACTCTCCAGCGCGGCCAGCGCCGGCAGCAGTTCATGGGTCGCCTGATCGAGTGCGGCCAGGTGCACCGCGCTGGGGAACACGTCATTGGAGGACTGGCCGTAGTTGACGTGATCGTTGGGGTGAACACCTTCCCCCGCGAGGTTCGCGATCACCTCATTGGCGTTCATGTTCGATGAGGTGCCCGACCCCGTCTGGAACACGTCGATCGGGAACTGGTCGTCGTGTGTGCCCGCGCCGACCTGGTCGGCGGCGGCGACAATCCGCTCGCCCACGGCGGCGTCGATCAGGCCCAGCGCCACGTTGGCGCGTGCGGCCGCGCTCTTGATCGCGCCGAGCCAGTGGATCACCGGTCCTGGGACCCGCTCACCGGAGATCGGAAAGTTCGCGACGGCCTTGGTCGTTTCGCCGCCCCACAGCTGCTGTTCCTCGCTAACGCTCATGGCCGAACCCTACCCAAGAAACGCGATCAGCTCGCGCGCCACGGCCACAGGATCGTCATAGGCCATCAGGAATCCCGCGCCTTCCACGGTCCGCAGCTGCGCGTCAACAAACAGGTCACGGACCTCCTCACCCCAGTGCAACGGCGCAGCCGGATCAGACTCTGCCCACAACAGCAGCACGGGCACATCAATCGACCCGTAGGCGTCAAGCAGCTCGGGCCGCGCCGCCGAGGACCCGAGCCGTGCGAACTTCGCCCACCCGCGCGCGCGGTTCGCGTTGCCGGCGACGTCATCCATCGCGTGGCGCACCAGATCCCGCGCCTGCGGGTTGCTCTGGACCGACCAGCGCTGACCCAGCGCGGGCCGAAACAGCTGCGGCGCGGCGTAGGACAGCGCGAGGTCCACACCGGGCACGCTCCCGAGCCCGGTGACCG
>JAFMRN010000119.1 GCA_017354065.1 Solirubrobacterales bacterium | reverse complement strand
CCCACCATGGCTTCCACACCGGGAACCTCCCCCGGCCGCCCCGAGACGGTCGCGCCGAACACCACATCGTCACGGCCTGTCAAGCGGGCAAGCAACACCGCCCACGCGGCTTGGACCAGGGTGTTGAGGGTGATACCCAACTCGCCGGCCCGAGCCGCGAGGTCGTCGGTCCGGGTCTTCTCGAGGGTCAATGCCACCGAACCATCGGCTCCCGGTTCGGCTTTCGGCTGCCCTGCCAGCACTGTGGGTTCGGTGACACCCTCCAGGGCCTGGGCCCACGCCGCCCGGGAAGCCTCCTGGTCGCGGGTGCGTAACCAGGAAAGGAAATCCCGGAACTGCGGTGAGCACGAGCATCTCAGCGGCTTCTCCGCGGCCGCCGGCGGCGTGGTCTGCAGCGCCTGTGAGGCCGGCGGATTCGCGCTCTCCCATGACGCGTATCAGTGGCTCCTCGACGCGGTCGGAAAACCGCTGGCCGAAACCCCGGCGGTGGCGCCGCGGGCGCTGGCACAGGCCGAGCGGGCGATCCGTGAGACCGCCGAGTACCACGCGAACGTTCGGCTGCGCCCGGTGCTTACTTGATCAGCGGCAGCTCGACGCTGGAGGGACCGGAAGCGTTGTGGTCCAGCGTGTAGAGGCCGCCGAGCAGGTTCGGCAGCTGGGTCGCGGTCGGGATCACGTGCGGGAAGTCGCTGGTGGAGATCGTCACGCGCAGGCGGTGCCCGGGCTGAAGCGTGTCGTAGGTCGGGAACACCTCGACGTCAAAGCGCGTCTGCTGGCCTGGCTTGATCAGGCTGTAGGAGCCCTTGGTGTAGGGGTGGTAGGGCAGCAGCGGGTTGCCGTCCGGCGCGGTCCAGCTCTGGCTCGGGTCGGTCGCGCGCTGGGCGCCCTCAAGCAGCCCGGAGGTCAGTGAGGTGGCCTGCCCGTTGGGCGCGACGTCGGAGAGCTGGACGTCCCACTCGGCGTCCTTGGTGCTGGTGGACGCGTACAGGCTGGCGCCGATCGGACCGGCCAGCGTCGTCGGGCTGGTGAACGGCGCCGTCGTGTAGGTGTGGGTGCCGGGGCCGACCTGGGACAGGTTGGACGCCTTGGTGCACGCGTCAGCGCCGAGCGTGGCCTGGACCAGGCCGGCGGCCCACTGGTCCAATGAGCTCGAGCAGGGGACCGACGCGCCGGTGAAGGCCAGCGTGTCCTTGCCCTCCGAAGCGCTTGGCTTGGAGGCGGACAGGCCGCCGTTGTCGTGCAGGTAGTAGGCCGTCGGCGTGGCCTGGTCGAGCGGGTAGCGCGACACGTCGTGGTAGGCCCCGGTCGCCAGGTCCTCGAGGTGCATCGGCGTCGTGGTGTCGGTGATGCCCGTGTCGGCACCCTTCAGCCAGTGGTCGAACCAGGCCAGCTGGATCCCGTCCATGTCGAGTCCGTGCCAGCTCAGGCCGCTGCCGGTGGTGGTGTGATACCAGGGCCCGACCAGCAGCTGATAGCGCGGTGTGACCGGCTGGTCCGGTGTCATAGCGGCGCCCTGGGGCCGCCCGTCATAGACGTTCTGGAAGTTCGCGTAGTCCAGCGGCTCGCCGCGCTGGAACAGGTCGTACCAGCCGCCGACCACAAACGCCGGGATCCCGTCCTTGACGATCTGGGAGATGTAGCTGTTGGGTGAGCGCTGCTGCCAGTAGTCGCCGTCGTAAGCCTGGTCACCGCCGGTCTCGACGTTTGACAGCAGCTTCAGGTCGAAATCTGAAAGGTCGCGGATGTGCTGGGTCTCGGCCGTCGTCATGTCGCTGGCGCCCTCAGCCCAGGGCAGCGTGGTGTTCAGCCCGCCGGTCAGCGACAGGTAGATCGCATCGAACTCAATGTCGGGGAAGCCGCCGGCGAAGGCGGTGTCGCGGTAGACCTCGTTGGCCGGGACGACCGGGAACATCGCCTTGACCGGGTTGTCTCCGGGGCCACCGGAGTCGGCGGCGGTCTCAAACTGGTCGATGCCCATGTAGGAGGGGCCGATCAGGCCGACCTTGCCGCTCGCGTGGGGCAGGGCCGCCGCGTACTTGACCCAGCCGGCGCCGTCAGTGCCCTGCACCGGATCGAACAGGCCCCATTCACCCTCGGAGGTGCCGGTACCGCGGACGTCGGCGACGACCTCTATGTAGCCGCGCTGGATCAGGTAGTCATCCGCGCCCGCACCGAGCGTCGCGCCGGCCGCGCCGTCGTCCTTGCCATAGGGCGTCTGGTTCAGGATCGTCGGGAACTTGCCGTCCGCCTCCTGGCCGGTCTGCGGGTCGGTCGGGTAGTACACGTTCGCGAACAGCTTCGTGCCGTCAGCGGCGGTGATCGACACGTTCTTCTGCTCGCCGACCCCGTATGAGGTGCCCTCGGGCGTCCACGCCGAGGCCGATCCGACCACCCCGAGCCAGACCACGAGCGTCACCAGCGCGCATCTCAAAGCACCTCGCACCATCTCCGGTACGCGACTGTACCGATACGCACCGCTACTTTCAACGCGCTTACGCGTTTCTTACAGCCGGGCCGGAAATACCGATCACACGGAAGGGGAATTCCATGAGGGGCATAGCGATCTTGGCGGCCGTACTGGCTGTCATGCTCGGTGCGGGCACGGCGGCCTTCGGCGCACAGCCGCGCCAGGGCAGCACCACGACGACCACCAGCACCAGCACCACACCCGCGCCGCCGCCGGCGAACGACAATCGCGACAACGCGACCGACGTCGGCTCGCTGCCGGCTACAGAGAACGGCACCACGGCCGGCGCGACCGTCGAGCAGGTCGAGCCGCCGGACTGCGACACCAGCGCCGGCTCTGTCTGGTACTCGGTCAGCTTCGACAAGAACCCGCCGCCGAAGGTCGGCGTCGCACTCCAGGCCAACGGCAAGCTCGACGCGAACATCGCGGTGTTCCACGCCGTGCGCTCCCAGGACCAGGTCGTCCGCTGTGACGACACCGACAAGCACGGTCGCGCCGGACTGACCTTCAAACCCCAGGCGAACCAGGGGTACCTGATCCGGGTCCAGCAGCTGGCCAACTCGGCGCCCGGGACCTTCAACCTGCAGGTGCTCGACGAGCCCGCACCGCCGCAGCTGCCCGGCGCGGCGCTGCCCAAGGGCGGCGGCCACGGCGTGCTGAACTCCGTGCTGAACCCCTCAGCGGGCTACTCAGCGGTGCTGCAGGCGGCAACGACCTACCGGATCAACCTGGTGAACCGCAACGCCGGCTGCACGCGCGTGGCGATCTACGCCCCGAAGACGACGTCCTATGACGAGCCACCGCTGAGCGAGCACTGCGCCGGCTACCGGCTGTTCACGCCGCGCCACAGCGGCCGCTACAGCTTCCTGGTGAAGGCCGATCCGAGCCAGGCCGAGGATCAGCCCTACGCCTTCAACGTCGCGCCGGCAACGCGGTCGGAGATGGCGCCGGGGATCGCACTCCCGAACCTGCGGACGGTCACGGGCGCGCTGCGCGGCAACGCGATCACGGACCTCCGGCTCTACAGTTTCGATGTGACCAAGCGCAGCAACCTGGCGCTGACGCTGAAGCACTCGGGCGGATCTTTCAACGTGGAGTTGCTCAGCTACGGCGGGCGGGAGCTGGCCTCAGACGACAGCGGATCGTTGGAGACGATCACCAAACCCGGCCGCTACTACGCGGTCGTCCAGGCGCAGAGCTTCAGTTGGGGCAAGTACTCGCTGACACGCCAGTCGCGCGCCGTCACCAGCGTCCGCACGCTGGTCAACGGGCGGGGCAAGGCCGGCAGCGCCCCCGGCCAGCGGGTGACCTTCTCCGCGCACGTGCCCGGCGCTGAAGGCGGCAGGGTCGCCTTCCAGCTGGAGTACTTCGACCCGGTATCGGGCTGGCAGTACCGCGGCACCTTCACCGAGCCGGTCAACCGCGGCGTCGCCGTATTCCCGTACACGCCTGGCGTGACCGGGCACTGGCGGGCCAAGGCGCGCTACTCGGGCAGCCGCACGGCGGCACCGTCCAAGGGCTTCTGGGCGGAGCTGACGGACGCCGGGCCGTTGACGAACTGACGCCAACGACGCACGGGGCCGCCGAACTCAAAGTCGGCGGCCCCGCCTGCCAGAATCAAGATGTGAGAGAGCACCCGTCCGGACCCGTGGCAGAGGCGTTCGCTGCCCGCGTGCAAGCGCGTGAGCAGGGCGACCTGAGCCCGCTGGCGGTGCGCTCCTACCCGGTTGAGCGGCGCCGGGCCGAGCCTGACTGCGGCCTGCGGACCCCGTTCCAGCGCGACCGGGACCGGATCGTGCACTGCAAGGCGTTTCGGCGGCTGAAGGACAAGACCCAGGTGTTCGTGCTGCCCGAGGGCGACCACTACCGCACCCGGCTCACGCACACCCTGGAGGTCACGCAGGTGTCGCGTACCGTCGCCCGCGCGCTGGCCCTGAACGAGGATCTGGTTGAGGCGATCGGGCTGGGCCACGACCTCGGCCACCCGCCGTTCGGGCACATCGGGGAGGAGGCCCTGGACAAGCGCCTGGCCGAGCGCTTCGGCGCGCGCTTCTGGCACAACGAGCAGTCGCTGCGGGTCGTCGAGGTGCTGGAGAACCTGAACCTGTCCGATCCCGTTCGGGAGGGGATCCTTGGTCACTCCGGCCGCGCGGAGATGCCGCGGACGCTGGAGGGCCAGATCGTGCGCCTGGTCGATCGCATCGCCTACTTGAACCACGACATTGACGACGCGCTGCGCGCCGCGGTGATCGAGCCCGCGGACCTGCCGGCGGGGCTGCTGGCGACCCTCGGTGACACCGGCTCGCACCGGATCGACACGCTCGTGCACGACCTGGTCGAGCACTCCGCCAAGGCCGGGGAGATCGTCCAGGGGGAGACCTGTGGCGCGGCGATGAAGGCGCTGCGCGAGTTCATGTTCTCCGAGGTCTACCTCGGCCCGGTGGTCACGCGTGAGCACGCGAAGATCCATCTGATGGTCGGCGCGCTGTTTGACCATTACTGCGCGCGTCCCGAGGAGATCCCCGAGACGATCCCGGAGGGCGAGCTGTCCCGGCGCGTGACCGACTACATCGCGGGGATGACCGACCGTTTCTGCCTGTCCCAGTATGAGGCGCTGACCGTGCCGGTGGCGTTCAGCGAGTGACTCGCTACACCGATGATTCCCGCGAGCGGGTGCGGGACGCGGTCGACATGCTGCGCCTGGTCGAGGACAAGATCGGTGAGCTGCGCCGGGCCGGGGTCAACTCCTATTTCGGGCTGTGTCCCTTCCATGATGAGCGCACGCCCTCATTCCACGTGCGGCCCGATGAGAAGCACTACAACTGCTTCGGCTGCTCGGAGGCCGGCGATCCGTTCAAGTTCGTGATGGAGACCGAGGGCGTCGACTTCAAGGGCGCCCTGGAGCTGCTGGCCGACAAGTTCGGGGTTGCGCTGGAGACCGTCGATGAGGACCCGGAGGCGGCGGCGCGGCGCCAGCGCCGTGAGCGGCTCTACTCGCTGACCGCGCGGACCGCGACGTTCTTCGAGCGGATGCTGTGGGAGTCGCGCGAGGGCGCGCCCGCGCGCGAGTACCTGGTCGCTGAGCGCGGGCTCTCCGAGGATGTGCTGCGCCGCTTCCGCGTCGGCTGGGCGCCTCGGGCGTGGGACAAGGTCCTGACCGGCTCGCGCAAGGCCGGCTTCTCCGAGGAGGAGCTGCTGGACGCCGGGCTGATCCAGCAGTCGCGCAAGGATCCGAGCAAGCGTTTTGATCGTTTCCGGTCCCAGATCATGTTCCCGACGGCCGACGCGCGCGGGCGGGTGATCGGCTTTGGCGCGCGCAAGCTGCCCGGTGATGAGCGCGAATGGCTCGGCAAGTACGTGAACACCGCGGAGGGCGAGCTGTACTCAAAGCGCAAGGTCCTGTACGGGATCCAGGAGGCGCGCGGTCCGGCCGCCAAGGCCGGGCGGATGGTGCTGGCCGAGGGCTACACAGACGTGCTGGCACTGCACCAGGCGGGGGTCGCGAACGCCGTCGGGATCATGGGCACGTCGCTGACCAAGGAGCAGGTCTCAGAGCTGGTGCGGCTGGTTCGGGTGCTGGAGCTGTGCCTGGACGCCGACAACGCGGGGCAGGAGGCGATCGCACGGGCGGCGGGGCTGTGTGCGGACTCGGGGCTTGAGCTGCGCGTGGTCGACCTGCCGGTCGGCGCCGACCCCGGTGAGCTGGTCAAAACCGATCCCGAGGCGCTGCGCGGGCGCGTCGCAAGCTCGGTTCCCTACGTTGCCTTTGAGGTCGAGCGGGTCCTGGGGTCGGCCGACTTGGACTCCGCCGAGGGCAAGGACCGCGCGATCGCCGCACTGGCGCCGGCGTTCGCGCGGGTCCCTGAGAGCGTGCTGCGCGACGAGCTGCTGCGGCGTGCCTCCGGGGCGCTGGGGATCGCCGAGGGGCGGCTGGTGTCGCTGCTTGGCCGTACTGAGGCGCCCCGGGCGGCGCCGGTGGTAGCCCCTGAGGCTCCAAGGGTCGTAGACCCTGGGGTGAAGACCGAACGCGAGTACCTGGCGATGTGCCTGGCCGCCGGTGAGCCGGGGCGGGCGGAGCTGGAGTCCCTCGACCCCGAGCGGCTGCTCTCAAGCGCGCTGCTGCGCCGGGCCGTGCGGCGGCTTACCGGGCAGGCGGAGCTCGACGGTGAGGACGGGGAGGTCTCCGCCGTGATTGACGAGCTCGAGTCGCGGGCCGCGGCGGCGGCGCGTTCCGGGCGCGTCGTGACCGTCGATCATCTCGAGCACGCGCGGGAGCTGCTTGAGCTCGCGCGGCTGGAACGGGACATCCAGGCGGCGCGCGCGGAGGGGCACGGGATAGCGGGGCTGGCCGCCGAGCGTGAGCAGGCCCGCCAGCGGATCGCCGCCGTGGTGGGCAGGCTCGAGTCTGGGTAAACTCCGTCGGGCACGAACGTGCACCGGGTCGCTCAGAACCAACTACAGTTCCGGCGGCCAACCAGTGGGGAGTAGCTCAGCTGGCAGAGCACTCGACTGTTAATCGAGTTGTCGCGGGTTCGAGCCCCGCCTCCCCAGCTCTCTCCGAGCAGGAAACCTTCTCACAGGGTGGGTTTCCTGCTCAGAGTTGCTCGACCAGGTCAGCCGCGCGGGCGGCGCCGTCATGTTCTGCGGACCAGGCTTGGAACTCCGCGGCGCGCGCCTTGAAGTGCTCGGCGGGGTCCAGTGCGCGCCGTACCGCCAGGCGCAGCGTCGCCGGCGACAGCAGCCGCCAGGGCAGGCGCACGCCGGCGCCCGCCCAGTCCAGGCGGGCGGCGTTCTCCGCCATGTC
>JAFMRN010000330.1 GCA_017354065.1 Solirubrobacterales bacterium | reverse complement strand
TCGCGGCCAGGCCGGCGACACCGGCGCCCGCGACCAGCACGCGGGCCGGGTTGACCTTGCCGGCGGCGGTGACCTGACCGGTGAAGAAGCGGCCGAACTCATGCGCGGCCTCGACCACGGCGCGGTAGCCGGCGATGTTGGCGGTCGAGGACAGGACGTCCATTGACTGGGCGCGGCTGATGCGGGGGACCGCGTCCAGCGCCAGGGCGGTGATCGGGCGCTTGGCCAGATCGTCGACCAGGTCCTGATCGAGCATCGGGGAGAGCCAGCTGATCAGCGTCGTGCCCGAATGCAGCCGGTCGAGCTGGGACTTGTCCGGGGCGTTGACGCTGAAGACGATGTCGGCCTCATACGGGTCGCCGGTCTTGGCGCCCGCCTGGACGTAATGGTCGTCGAGGAAGCTTGAGAGCTCGCCGGCACCCGGCTCGATGACTACCTCGTAGCCGAGCTTGATCAGCTTGCCGACTGTGTCCGGGGTGGCGGACACCCGCGTTTCACCCGGTTTTGACTCCTTGAGGACTCCGATGAGCATGTTCAAACGTTCTCCCTGAGGCGCAGACCTTCGGGGCCGCCCGTCGGGCGCCCTGGGCAGGGTTTTGTAGCACCTAAGGGATTTGTGGAGGGGCCCGCCTTCGCGGCCACGTGGCCGCTCCGGCACCCTCCTGGGCGCTCCGCACCCTGCCGCTTCGGCACGGCTGGGCCCGCGCTCAGTAGGCGGTGGTGCGGCTCCTGTGCCGTGGTGAGGCCTTGTAGAAGCGGCCCTGGCCGTGCTGCCAGAGCACCTGGTCCATCTGCATCGCGGTGACGCTGTCGCCGGAAGCCTTGACCAGCAGCTCGACGACCTGGACGGCGCAGGCGCGGATCTCGATCTCCTCATCGGAATCGTGCGCAATCAGCTTTTCCTGCTCAATCAGCGCGACCAGCTCAGGGTCGAACTCGAGGATCCCGTCGGTGCGCAGCACGTGGGGGACCAGGTTGTCGGCGAACATCGTCAGCGTGTGCAGGTCGTTGAACTGGGCGGCGCCGGCCCGTGCCAGGTCGGCGGCCGCGATCTGGGCGCGCTTGTAGAACGGCACGGCGACCCCGTGGTACTCGGACACGTCCTTGAAGCACGGCCAGCCGGCCAGGATTTCGACAAGCTGCGCGGCCGAGCCGCCGGCGGCATCGATCAGCGCCAGGGGATCGGAGCTGTGCTCCTGTTCCAGGTGCTCGCCGACGCACTTCAGCGACGCGACGAAATGTTTCATCAGCTCATGCTCGGGATCCTGGTCGAGTTCGGCTGCCAGCTCCTTCTCTGTGACCTGCTGGAGCTGCTGGGGTGTCCACGGTCCCTCGCGGTCAAAGCGGCTGCGCAACCCTGCGGCGACGGTTCTATAACCGGTGCGGCCCGGCCGTTTGCGCAGTGTCGGGAACCAGCCGGAACCGAAGTTGATCGCATCCAGCGTCAGCCAGTACCAGGCCGCGAGACGGCGTGCTTGTGTATCCGCGATCAGCTCGGCTGCGGCCGGGGGCGGGCTCGGCAGAGCCTTCGCGTACTCCGCGAGCTTGCTCTGGTGGATCGTGACGTGCTTGGCGCGCAGCGCCACGAGTTCACACGCCCGTCTGAGATCATTGACGACCACAGCGGCCGCTACCGTAGCGCGGGGTGAGCGATGTGGCCTCCACACCCGCGACAGACGAGCTTCTCGAGCATCTCAACGCGCCCCAGCGTGAGGCCGTCACTCACGGTGCCGGGCCGCTGCTGATCATCGCCGGGGCCGGCTCGGGCAAGACCCGGGTGCTGACCCACAGGATCGCCCATCTGGTGGCCACGGACACCGCCGCGCCGAGCGAGATCCTGGCCATCACCTTCACCAACAAGGCCGCTTCCGAGATGCGCGAGCGCGCCGAGCTGCTGGTCGGCCGCCGCGTCCGCGCGATGTGGGTGATGACCTTCCACGCCGCCTGCGCGCGGATGCTGCGCGCCCACGCGGACAAGCTCGGTTACACGCGTCAGTTCACGATCTATGACCAGGCCGACGCGCGGCGCCTGGTCAAGCGGGTGCTGGAGGAGCAGGGGGTTGACACCAAGCGCTGGACGCCGGCCGCGATCCACTCCCAGATCTCGGACGCCAAGAACCGGCTGTTGGACCCGGACGCCTACGCGTCGCGGCAGGGCTCCGCGTTCGAGGCGATCGTCGCGGACGCCTACCAGGCCTACCAGAGCGCGCTGCTGGCCGCCAACGCGATGGATTTCGACGACCTGCTGGTGCGCTGTGTCGAGCTGATGAGCATGTTCGAGGACGTGCGCCGCGGCTATCAGGAGCAGTTCCGCTGGGTGATGGTCGACGAGTACCAGGACACGAACCCGGTGCAGTACCGCTGGCTCGAGCTGATCGCCGGCAAGCACCGCAACCTGTGCGTGGTCGGCGACCCCAGCCAGGCGATCTACGGCTTCCGCGGCGCGGACATCCGCAACATCCTCGAGTTCGAGGACGACTTCCCGGACGCGCGCGTGGTCAAGCTGGAGCAGAACTACCGCTCCGTGCAGACCATCCTGGACGCCGCCAACGCTGTGATCTCCGGTAACCGCGGAGCCGCCTCCGCCAAGCTCTGGTCAGACCTGGGGGAGGGCGACCCGATCAAGGTCCGCGAGCTGGAGGACGAGCAGGCCGAGGCGCGCTTCGTCTGCTCTGAGGTGCAGACGCTGGTTGACGCCGGCGCGTCCCGCTCGGAGATCGCGATCTTCTATAGGACCAACGCG
>JAFMRN010000014.1 GCA_017354065.1 Solirubrobacterales bacterium | reverse complement strand
CTCGGTCGGCCTCGATGCCGGACCGTTCCGCGACATCTGGAGCGTCGTGCAGGCCGGGCCGACGCCGTCCATGACCCGCGACATCAACCAGGGCAACAAGCTGCTGTTTGGGGTCCTGCAAACGATCCTCGCCAAGACCAAGGGCGAGAGCCCTGCCGCGCAGAACAACGCGATCAACAACGATCCGGTGCTGGGCCGCGCCACGCTGCCCGAGCTGCGCGACGTGACCGTGTCCGGGATCGCCCGGAAGTACACCCAGCACCCGGTGCCGGTTCAGTTCCTGCTGATCATCTCACCGCTTGTCACCTGGCTGTGGGCCGGCGCCGCGATCATGATCTGTGGCGGGCTGCTGGCGCTGTGGCCGGCGCCGTTCGCGGCACGCCGGCGCGAGCTGGCGTTGTACCGCGCGCGGCTGGCGCGCGAACTGGTCTGAGCAGGGGCCTGGCAGCGTCGGATGCTGGGGATCGTGATCGCGATCATCTTGGTTGTGGCCGTGGTGGCGATTCTGACGTCGCCGTGGAGCCGGTTGGGCATACGCGTGCCTGGGACCAGCGGGACGTCCGAGTCAGCCTCGGAGCGCACCGCCGTGTACAACGAGATCCTGGAGCTCCGGGCCGCCCGTGATGCCAAATACCGAGAGATCCAGGATGCGGAGCTTGACCGCCAGACGGGAAAGCTGTCCAAGGCGGACTTCAGCGCGGTCGACTCGGGCCTGCGCTCAGAAGCGATCGAGTTGTTGAAGGCGCTGGATAAGGCCGAGGCGCGCCTGCGCAAGCTCCAGGGCGATTCCGAAACACCGGACGGCGACCAGGCCGACCTGGACGCGCACGCCGGCGACCGGGCGGACGCGGACTAGCTACCATCAGCCCAGCATGAAACCCGTGCTCGACTTTTTGCAGGTGATTTTCAGCGTCGTGCTGATCCTGTTGATCCTGATGCATTCCGGCAAGGACGCAGGCCTGTCCGGCGCCTTCGGCGTCGGCACGGGTGAGGGCCCCTTCGGCGGTGGTTCGCTCGTAGAGAAGAACCTGAACCGCTGGACGGTGCTGTTCGCCGTCTTGTTCCTGATCAACACGGTCGTGTTGATCAAGGTCAGCTGACGTCGCGCGCTAGTTGTCGCCGGCGGCTGTGCGCACGCGGTCCGCGGCCACGTCGTCCACGAGCTGAAGCAGGTCCAGCGGGCTGAAGGGCTTGGTCAGGAACAGATCCGCGCCGGCTGCACGCGCACGCTGCTGCGTGTTGTCTGAATTGGCTGCCGTCAGCATCACGATCGTCATCGCCTCGCCGTGCTCGGACGCGCGCAGCCGACGGCAGGCGTTGATGCCGTCCAGACGCGGCATATCGATGTCAAGCAGCACCAGGGCCGGCGGCTGAGCGCTCGCGCGCTCCAGAGCCTCGACTCCGTCCGCCGCCTCGACCAGCTCAAAGCCCGACGTGTCCTCGAGCGTGGTTGCAATCAGCTTGCGGATGAACGGGTCGTCGTCAACGATCAGCAGGGAGCTGCTCATGTGCCGGCCTCGGCGATCGCAGTCAGCTTGGCCTCCGGGATCCGCTCAAACGCGGCGATTACAGCCGGGTCGAAGTGGGTTCCGCGGTCTCCGCAGATCAGCGCGCGCGCTTCTGCCAGCGGCATCGGGTCGCGGTAGGGGCGGATGGTGGTGAGCGCGTCGAGCACGTCCGCGACGGCAAAGACCCGGGCCGCGAGCGGGATCTGCTCGCCGCTGAGCCGGTCCGGGTAGCCGGCCCCGTCCCAGCGTTCGTGATGGGATCTGACAACGGCCGCGGCGGAGCCTAAGAATGTGACGTCGGCGACGATCTGGAAGCCAATCAGCGGATGTTGTTCCATCGCGCTGCGTTCCTCGGCCGTCAGCGGGCCGGGCTTGTGCAGGATGCTGTCGCTGATCGCGACCTTGCCGACGTCGTGGAGCAGGAACCCGAACTCGATCGCCGGGTCATCGGCCAGCTCGAGTTCCAGCTCGCGCGCCAGCGCCAGACCGTAGGCCGCCACGCGCTCAGCGTGGTTGGCGGTGTAGGCGTCGCGTGCCTCGACCGCGTTGGACAGTGCCCGGACCGTGACGATGTAGGAGTCGTGGAGCTGGTGGGCGCGCGTGCGCTCCCGCTTGAACGTCTCCCGCAGATCAGCGGCGTAGCGCTCGAGCTGGAGCTCCTTGGCGGCGGACGCGCGCACGTTCTGTTCGAGCACCTTGGTCAGGCGCTCATTCTCGGACCTGAGCCGTTCCAGCTCGCCCGCTGACGTCTCAGTCACCACCCGGCATCCCATATCCAGCCTACCGGCTGGCGGTGGCCGGCTCGCCGGTTCGTGTCACCGCCGGCTGGAGCGCGTCGGCCAGGGACTGGGCAGCCTCGGAGACGGACACGAGCTTCAGGCCGAGCTCCTCCACGGCCCGGCTCTCCGGCTTCCCGGACTCATTGAACAGGACCACCGCGCGACGCAGGCGCCGCCCGCGCAGGTTGACGGACCGCACCACCTGCTGGGGTTTGGGCAGTCCGGCGTCGACCAGGGCCAGCTCAAAGCGTTGTTCCGCGCAGGCCTTCTCCGCCGCGTTTGAGTCGCCGGCCCAGACCAGCTCGACGCCGAGCGCGCGCAGGGAGGGCTCAAGCTGCTTGCGCATCTCCGGCCGCGAGACAACCAGGGCGCTGGTCCGGCCCATGCTGATCGCGGTGCCGAGCACCTCACGCAGCTCCTGGGCGTCTATCGGCTTGGAGATGATCCACTCACCGGCCAGCTCGGCCATGTTCGAGAAGACCGATACGAACACGACCGGCAGGTGCTCCAGTCCGTGCGTGGCACGGATCTCCTTGAGCACCTCGACGCCGTCCATCTCCGGCATCCGCACGTCCAGGGTGACCGCGTCGAACTTCTGCTTGCGGACCAGCTCCAGCCCCTGCTTGGCCATGGGGGCGATTGTGGTCTCGACCTCCAGCGGCGCCAGCTGGTCTGAGATCAGCTGGGCGATCTCCGGCTCGTCCTCGATGATCAGCACACGCCGGCCGCGCAGCGCGTCCAGCGCGGGATTTACGTCCGCCACGCTGCTGCCGGCGGCGGGGATCGATACGCGGAAGGTCGTGCCACGGCCGGGCTGGGAGGCGACCTCGATCTTGCCGCGGTGGAGGTCCACCAGCGACTTCACGATTGACAGCCCGAGCCCCGTGCCGGCACTGGTGTGGTCGTCCTGGGCGCGGTAGAAGCGCTCATAGATGTGGTCGAGCTGCTCAGTGGACATACCGGGGCCGGTGTCCGCCACGCTGATCCGGACCTGGTCGTCGCGGGTGTCGGTGCGGATCAGCAGCTTGCCGCCGTCCGGGGTATAGGTGTGGGCGTTGGTGAGCAGGTTCGCGACGATTTGGCGGAGCCGCGCCGGGTCGGCGAGCGCGAGCGGCAGGCTGGGGGCCACCTCGGTGGTCAGGGTCTGGTGCTTGGCCTCAATCCGCGGCCCCATCAGCTCGACCATCTCGTCGACGATCTCTGCGGTGTCCACCGCGCGCCGGTTGATCTCCACGTGGTCAGCCTCGATCCGCGCCACGTCGAGCAGGTCGTTGACCAGATCGACCAGGCGGTCGGTGGAGCGCAGGATGATCGCGACGAACTCGCGCTGGCGCTCGTTCAGCCCTCTGGGGGAGTTGGCCAGCAGCTCGACGAACCCCTTCAACGAGGTCAGCGGGCTGCGCAGCTCATGTGATGCGGTGGCGATGAACTCCGACTTGGCGCGGTCCAGGCGCGCCCACTCGCTCATATCGCGCACGGTTACAACGGTTCCCTCCTTGCCCTGGGGGTCCAGCGGGTTGCCGGTCACCGCCAGGGTGCGGCCGTTGTGCTCAACGGTCTGCTCGGTCTGGGACAGCTGGGAGAGCGGGGGCAGCGGCCCCGGATCGTGTTCCAGGTCGTGCCCGACTGCAAGTTCGGGTACCAGGTCGGCCGCGCGCGGGTTCAGCGTCGCCAGCCGGGTTGAGCCGGGTTCGGTGACCAGCAACGCCTCACCGAGGCTCGTGATCGTCGATGCCAGGCGGCTGCGCTCCTGTTCGATCCGCTGGGTCTTGGCCTCCAGATCGTCGCCCATCGCGTTGAAGGCGCTGCTCAGGTGGCGCAGCTCGGCGGGACCGTCGGGCTCCACCCGCCGGTGCAGATCGCCGCCGGCCATCGCCCGGGTCGCGTCCACCAGCGAGTCGAGCGGCCGCCGCATGCTGCGGATCAGCATCAGGACCATTCCGAGCGCCACGAGCAGGGCGATCGCGCCGGCGATCACGATCAGCGCCAGCGCCAGCTGGGAGCTGTTGCGCGCGTGGTGCTGGGCGTCGGTTTGGCGCTGGGTCTGGCGGTCCTGGACCTTGCCCATCGCCGACAGCGCCGCGTTGGCGTTGGCGGCGCCGGCCTCCTGGTTGACGAGTGGAACGCTTTGCGGGTCTTGCTGTGCGAGAGCTCGGGCGCGGTTCTGGGCGCTTCTATACGTGCGCGCGGCCTGCAGCTCGCTCTGGCTGTTGGAGCCGTTGCTCAGCGACTGGAACACCACCGTGGCGGTGGCCAGATTTGAAGCCGCGCTGTCCAGCTGGTAGCTGCTGGTGAGCGTGTTTTCGTAGTTCTGCCGCGAGTTGTAGAGGCTGGCGACGCCAAAGGCCGCGATCACGGCCAGGACGAGCGTAAGCCCGATCAACGCCAGCGGAAGTGAGCGTGCGAGGGATGGACGGGGCATCAACCGGGGAGTGTGCCCAAGATCGGCTTCTGACGCAGCACCTGCTGGGCTAGGCCCGGATATTTCGGTGCGTTCAACCGTAGCCATAGTCCAGAATCTGAGCTATTATGCCGCCGCATATGGCTCTTGTGCGCTCATGGATGAAAAAGGTGTATCGGGCGTCGGGCGTTGCGCTGCTCGTCCCGGGCGTGATCGTCGCGGTGCTTGTGGTGATGGGCCTGGCCGGCGGTTTCGGGCCGCTCGGAAGCTTCCGTCAGGTGCTGACCGGCCCTCAGATCGCTACGGCATCGGGCAGCGAGCCGGCCTCTGACGTGGCCTCCACATCGCACCAGGGCGCCGGCGCGAACCCGCAGCTCGCACAAGCCATCAAGGACTTTTCCGCCGGCAACGCACGCGGCGGTCACAGCGTCGCCAGCAGCTCGACGCAGTCCGCTGCCAAGAGCGTCGCCAGCAGCTCCCACAGCGCCAAGGCGCACGGCCATGGCGCCTCCACCAAGCCGAAGTCCGGCGCCAAGGTCCACGCCGCGGCTGCCAAGGCGGGCAACGGCGGCGGTGGTGTGACCGCCAGCCAAGGCCACCAGGGCGCCAGCGGCTCCTCCGGCTCCAAGGCCAGCGGCTCTGGCCATGGCAGCAAGCACGGGAGCGGCGGGAGCAAGCCCAGCACGGGTTCCAGCCACGGCAGCCCCAACACTCAGACCTCATCCGCCAAGACCGGATCTACGCCGACCGCGACCAAGTCCACGTCGAGCTCCGGCGGCGGCTCCAACGGCGGTTCCACCAGCGGTTCCTCGGGCTCTAGCTCCAGCCCCAGCTCCGGCGGCGGTTCGAGCAACACCAACGGCGCTTCGGGGTCCGCACCCGCGTCAAGCTCGAACACGACCACGACAAGCAAGCCGTCGGGCGGGGGCCCCTCTACGAGTACGACCCCAAGCACTCCCAGCAACCCGGTCGGCGGCGTGGTCTCCAGCGTCAACACGACCGTCAACAACGTCGTGACAACCGTCACCGGGGTCACTAACAACGTCCCCGCGGTCGGCACCACCGTGACCAAGACGCTGAACACCGTGAACGGCACGGTCACGACCCTGCTGAACACGCTTACCGGTCACACGACCACGATCACTCAGACCACGACCACGCCGGCCCCATAAGGGCGGCGGATGGGCGGCCTAATAGGCCGCCCATGGAATGTGTCTAGTCGACGTTGATCGCCACGTACTTGGTTGACAGGTACTCCGCGATCCCCTCGGGCCCGCCCTCACGGCCAAAGCCCGACTGCTTGACGCCGCCGAACGGCGCCGCGGGGTTTGACACGAGGCCCTGGTTCAGCCCGACCATGCCGGTTTCCAGTGCCTCCGTGACGCGCAGCGCGCGCTTCAGATCGGACGTGTAGAGGTAGGCGACCAGCCCGTACTGCGTGTCGTTGGCGCTCGCGATCGCCTCGGCCTCGGTCTCGAAGCTGGCGACCGGCGCGACAGGCCCGAAGACCTCCTCAGACAGCAGCCTGGAGCCCGTGGGCACGTCGGCCAGCACGGTCGCGTCATAGAAGTACCCCGGGCCTGGCACGGAGCTGCCGCCGGTCAGGGTGCTCGCGCCGCGGGCCACGGCGTCCTCGACCAGCTCTGAGACCTTGCCGCGCTGGATGTTGTCGATCAGCGGGCCGAGGTCCACGTCCGGCTCGGTCCCGCGGCCGATCCGCAGCTCCTTCAGTCGCGCCGCGAGGCGCTCGGAGAACTCCGCCGCGACCGGCTTGGCGACGTGGAAGCGGTTGGCTGCCGTGCAGGCCTCGCCGCCGTTACGCATCTTCGCCACCAGCGCGCCCTCCACCGCGGCGTCAAGGTCGGCGTCCTCGAACACGATGAACGGCGCGTTGCCGCCGAGCTCCATCGAGGTCCTGAGCAACCCCTCCGCCGATTGGGAGACAAGCGCCTTGCCGACCTCGGTCGACCCGGTGAAGCTCAGCTTCCGCAGCCGCGAGTCCGCGATCAGCGGCGCGCTGACCTCGCGCGCGGTTGAGGTCGTGACGATGTTCAGAACCCCGTCAGGCAGGCCCGCCTCGCCGAGGATCTGCGCCAAGGCCAGCATCGACAGCGGCGTCTGCTCCGCGGGTTTGACGACCATCGTGCAGCCGGCCGCGATCGCCGGGCCGATCTTGCGCGTGCCCATCGCCAGCGGGAAGTTCCAGGGGGTGATCAGCAGACAGGGGCCGACCGGCTGGCGCATCGTCAGCAGCCGGTTCCCGCCGGCGGGGTTGACTGAGTAGCGTCCGTCGATCCGGACGGCCTCCTCGGAGAACCAGCGCAGGAACTCCGCGCCGTAGCTGATCTCCCCGCGTGACTCCGCCAGCGGCTTGCCCATCTCCAGGGTCATCAACAGCGCAAGTTCATCGGCGCGGGCGCTGATCGCGTCAAAGGTGCGACGCAGGATCTCTCCGCGCTCGCGCGGCGGGGTGCGCGCCCAGTCACCCTGGGCGGCCACGGCCGCATCAAGCGCTTTGCGAGCGTCGGCCGGGGAGGCGTCCGCCACCTCGGTCAGCGTGTTCCCGGTCGCGGGATCCTCGACGGCAAGCGTCCCGCGCTCACCGTCTACCCAGCGGCCGCCGATCAGCAGCCGCTTGGGTACGGAATCGATTGCCTGTTGTTCATGTTGGGGCAGCGCTGTGGAGGACATGTCCTCAACCTACCCGATAGCCGAACGGCTCAGGCAGCCGCGGCCGTCGGTGCGGGCTCGAGCGCCACGCTCAGCACCTCGTCGATGGTCATCGCGAAGTGGAAGGTCATTGCCTTGGCGATCTCTTCGGGGACCTCATCCACGTCGCCGCGGTTGCGCTCGGGCAGGACAACCTCGGTCAGACCTGCCGCGTGGGCGGCCAGCACCTTCTGCTTGACCCCGCCGATTGGTAGTACCCGCCCTTGCAGGGTGACCTCACCGGTCATCCCAACGGTATGACGCACGGGGCGGCCGCTCAGCAGCGACGCGAACGCGGTCACCATCGTCACGCCGGCGGAGGGGCCGTCCTTAGGGATCGCGCCCGCGGGGACGTGCACGTGGAAGCTCTGGCCGTCAAAGGCACTGGGCGTGATGTGCAGGGCGTCCGTGTGCCCGCGCACGTAGGACAGCGCTATCTGCGCCGACTCCTTCATCACGTCGCCGAGCTGGCCGGTGAGCGTCAGGGTTCCAGCGCTGGACTCGGACTTCATCGCTGTCGCCTCAACGAACAGGACCTCGCCGCCGGCGCCGGTCACCGCCAGGCCGGTTGCCACGCCCGGAACCGCCGTGCGCACAGCCGACTCCTGGAAGAACTTCTGGCGGCCCAGCGCGTCGCGCACCGACTCAAGCGACAGCTCAACCGGTGCGGTCAGCTCGCCGGAGGCGATCCCGGTGGCGCTCTTGCGCAACAGCGTTCCGATCTCACGCTCGAGGCTGCGGACGCCCGCCTCACGCGTGTACTCGGTCACGATCGTCTCCAGCAGCTGGTCTGAGGCGGACACCTCGTCGCTCCGCAGCCCGTTGCGCTCAAGCTGGCGCGGCCACAGGTAGCCGCGGGCGATCGCCACCTTCTCCGCGGTGGTGTACCCGTCAAAGGGGATTACCTCCATGCGGTCAAGCAGGGGGCCGGGAATTGTGTCCGCGACGTTGCCCGTTGCGATGAACAGCACGTTCGACAGGTCCAGCTCCACGTCCAGGTAGTGGTCGCGGAACGTTGAGTTCTGGGCCGGATCCAGCACCTCCAGCAGGGCCGATGCCGGGTCGCCGCGCCAGTCATTGCCGACCTTGTCGACCTCGTCGAGCATGATCACCGGGTTCATCGTCCCGGCGTCACGCAGCGCGCGCACCAGGCGGCCCGGCAGCGCACCGATGTAGGTGCGGCGGTGACCGCGGATCTCCGCCTCGTCGTGCACGCCACCGAGGGACATGCGGACAAACTCGCGACCGGTCGCCCGGGCGATCGACTCACCGATGGAGGTCTTGCCGGTGCCGGGAGGACCGATCAGCGTCAGGATCGCGCCGGAGCGCTTGTCCTCCTGGATACCGCGCTCGGTGCGCAGCTTCTTGACGGCGATGTACTCGACGATCCGGTCCTTCACGTCCTCGAGCCCAGCGTGATCCTCGTTCAGGATCTCACGCGCGTAGTCCGGGTCTAGACGCTCCTCCGAGCGCTCGGACCACGGCACCGCGATCACCCAGTCAAGGTAGGTACGGATGACGCTGGACTCGGCCGACTGCTCGCCGACGCGCTCCAGGCGCCCGAGCTCCTTCTCGGCCTGCTCGCGCACTGCATCGGGCATCCCGGACTCTTCGATCTTCGTCCGGTACTCCTCGACGACAGAGGCGTCGTCATCGCCCAGCTCCTTACGGATTGAGTCCATCTGCTGGCGCAGGAAGTAGTCGCGCTGTTGCTTCTCAGCACCGGATTCCACGTCGTCGCGGATCCGCTTGCGGACCTGCAGCTCCGCCAGGCGCTCGCGCTGGAACTTCAGCGCCAGCTCCAGGCGGGCCGCCACGTCGACGGTCTGGAGCAGCTCGACGCGCTGCTCGTAGCTCAGGTCGGGGGAGTAGCCACTGGTATCGGCCAGCTGGCCGGGCTGGGTGATCGAACGCAGGAACTGGGAGATGCGGCCGTCGTCACCGCGCAGCTCCAGGATCTCTTCCACGACCGCGCGGTACTCGCGCTCCAGCTCGCGCACCTCGCGGCTGGTGGTCCCGGTCGGGTCCTCAATCTCCTCGACCTCGACGAACAGGCGCCCGTCGGGCAGCGTGGAGGCCGCGCCGGCAACAGCCCGGTGCTGGCCTTCAAGCACGGCGGCGCGCGCGCCGCCCGGCAGGCTGACGTGGTCGGTGACGTTCGCGACCGTGCCGATGCCCGCGTAGTCCTGATCGTGGCGCGGGACCAGCAGCACCGTTTCTTCGCCGGCTGTGTCGACGGCGAGGGTCACGGACATGCCGGGGAACACGACCGCGTCATCAAGGGGGACAAGCAGGAGTCTGGTCATACAAAGTCCATTTCCACGCGAGGCTTACAAAGCGTAAGTACAGCTTACCAACGAAGTCTGTCCCCGCCGTCAGATCTCAGCGGGGAGGACTCAGATTATCAACACGCCCGTTCTGAAGGCTGCCGAAAAGCGCGCGGGCAGTCCGGTTCTGCGAGAATCGGCGTCGATGTCCGAACAGAACGACGAACCCGCACACGACGTCCTGGCGGCAGAGGAGTTCGAGGTGCCGGGCGCCGATCCCGGACTGCACCAGGACCCCGCCCACGATGTGCTCGCCGCTGAAGAGTTCGGTATGCCCTCACCGGACCCTGAGCTGCACGCGGGCCGGGACCACGACCCGCACGTGCCGCCGAGCCCGTTTGGGTCCGAGCCGGTCCACGACGTCCTGGCGGCCGAGGAGTTCGCGGTACCTGCCACGGAACCCCACGCGGTGCCGCCGAACTACACGCCGATCCCAGAGCCCGTCTCCTGGGCCAGCCGGATCAGAGCGGCCCTGGTAGGCAGCGTCGCCACGGTCGTGTTCCTGAAGCTGCGCGCCCGCCGGCGCCGGCGCAAGCGCCAGGACTAACCCTCAAGCTGAGGTCCAGACGGTTCCGCGGAGCCGCGGCTAGCCTCGGCGCCGCGGCTGGGGCAGGTCCGTGATCGACCCCGATTGCAGCTCGGCGGCGAAAGCCAGGGTCTCGGTCAAGGTCGGGTGCGGGTGGATGCTGAGGCCGAGGTCCTCGGCGCTGGCGCCGAGCTCCAGCCCGAGAACCGCCTCGGCGATCAGCTCGCCGGCGCCGACTCCGGTGATCCCCGCGCCGAGCAGCCGGTCGCCCTCAGGCGCGAACAGCAGCTTGGTGACGCCGTCGGGCCGGCCCAGTCCCAGCGCGCGGCCGGACGCACCCCAGGGGACCGGCTGCTTGACGTAGTCGATCCCCTCAGCCTTGGCCTGTGTCTCGGTCAGGCCCATCCAGGCAACCTCAGGGTCCGTGTAGGCGACAGAGGGGATCGCGCGCGCATCGAACACCGGCAGGCGCGCGGGGTCCTTGCCGTCGATCTGGCCGGCGATCACCTCGGCCGCGACCTTGCCCTCGTGCGTGGCCTTGTGGGCGAGCATCGGGTTTCCGACCAGGTCGCCGATCGCGAAGATCGATCCCACGCTGGTCCGCTGCTGGGCGTCGACGTTCACGAACCCGCGCTCGTCGGCTGACAGACCGCTATCACCGAACTCCAGCTGGTCACCGTTGGGGCGCCGCCCGACCGCTACGAGAATCCGGTCGAAGATCGGTGAGTCGCCGTTTGACAGCGACACCTTCAGCCCGTTCTTCTGAGCCTTGACGGCGTCCACCGAGGTTTCCGTCAGCACGCCCGCGTAGCGCCCCTCGATGCGCCGCGCCAGCGGCCGCACGACGTCCGGGTCCGCACCGGGGATCAGCTGGTCCGCGAGCTCCACGACCGTGACCTTTGAGCCCAGCGCGTCATACACCGTCGCCATCTCCAGCCCGATCACGCCGCCGCCGATCACGAGCAACCGCTTGGGGATCTCGGTCGGTGACAGGGCGCCGGTCGAGTCGATGATCCGCTCGTCCTCAGGCAGGAACGGCAATGAAACCGGGCGCGAGCCGGCTGCGAGGATCGCGTAGTCGAAGCTGACCTCGCGCTCGCCGACCCGCAGCCGGTGGGAATCGAGCAACGCCGCCTCACCGGTCAGCACATCGACCTTGCGTCCCTTGGCGAGCTGCGCCAAGCCGCCGGTCAGCTGGTCAACCGCACCCTGCTTGAAGCTCATCAGCTCCGCCAGGTCGACCTTCGGCGCCCCGAATGACACGCCGTGCGAAGCGAAATCCTCCGCGTCGGTGATCAGCTTGGCGGCGTGCAACAGCGCCTTTGAGGGGATGCAGCCGACGTTCAGGCAGACCCCGCCCAGCACGTCATCGCGCTCGATCAACGCGGTCTTCAGTCCCAGGTCCGCGGCCCGAAACGCCGCGGTGTAGCCGCCCGGTCCCGCACCGATCACGACAACCTGGAAATCACTCACAGCAGCGCCCGCTTCAGGTCGCTCAAAACCCCGGCCAGGTGCACGATGAAGCGGGCGGCCGCGGCCCCGTCGATCACCCGGTGGTCATAGGACAGCGACAGCGGCAACAGCAGCCGCGGCTGGAAGGCGCTGCCGTCCCAGACCGGCTTCCAGGACGAGCGGGAGGCACCGAGGATCCCCACCTCGGGCGCGTTGATGATCGGCGTGAAGTACGACCCGCCGATCCCGCCCAGTGAGGAGATCGTGAACGTCGAGCCGCTGATATCCCCGGGTCCGAGCTTGCCCTCCCGTGCCTTCCCGGAGAGCGTCGTCAGCTCGGCGGCGATCTCCGCCAAGCCCTTCTTGTCGGCGTCCTTGATCACCGGCACCACCAGGCCGTTCGGCGTGTCCGCCGCGAACCCGATGTTGTAGTAGCGCTTGCGCACCAGCTCGTCGCCGTCCAGGGAGGAGTTGAAGTCCGGATAGGCCTTCAGCGACGCGATCACGCCGGCGATCAGGAACGACACCATCGTGTACTTGACGTCTTTCTGCTCGGCGTTCAGCGTCTTGCGCCAGCTCTCCAGGTCGGTGATGTCGACCTCGTCGTGCTGGGTGACGTGAGGGATCCGCACCCAGTTGCGCGCGAGGTTCGGTGCGGACAGCTTCTGGATCCGCGACCGCGGTACGCGCTCGACCGGGCCGAACTTCTCGAAGTCAAGCGAAGGCCAGGGTGCCAGGCCAAGATCTGCTCCGCCTCCGGCTTGGGGCACGGAGGCGTCGGCGCCGCGCACATCATCGGTGGTGATGCGCCCCAGCCGTCCGCTGCCAGCCAGCGCCGCGATGTCGACCCCGAGCTCCCGCGCGAGACGCCGGGCTGATGGCGATGCGTAGACCGGCCCGTCCACAGGTGCCGGCGCGGGTGGCGGTGGGGCAGGGGGTTCTGCCGAGTTTTGGGCGCTGGGACGCCCATTAGCGTCCTCATCCCCCTCCAGGTCCATCAGCAGCGCGCCCTCACCGACCCGGTCCTCCAACTGCACGTGGATCTTGGAAACGGTGCCGGCCGCGGGGGAGGGGACGTCCATCGTCGCCTTGTCCGACTCCAGCGTTACCAGCGGGTCCTCAGCCGCGACGGTGTCGCCCTCGGAGACGAGGATCTCGATGATCGGAACGTCTGAGAAATCGCCTATGTCTGGGACCAGTACTTGGGTCATACGCTCGTGGGGATCGGGGCCTCGGGATCGATTTCGTATTTGGCTATGGCGTCTGCCACAAGCTGGGCGTCGACCACACCGTCGTCAGCCAGCGCCTTCAGGGCCGCCACCACTACGTAATACCGGTCGACCTCAAAGAAGCTGCGCAGCGCCCGGCGGAAGTCGCTGCGGCCGAACCCGTCGGTACCGAGCGTCACAAAGCGCCGCGGAACCCACGCGCGGATCTGGTCCGGGTAGGCGCGGATGTAGTCGGTGGATGCCACTACGGGTCCGTGGCGGCCATCAAAGGCCGCCTCAACATAAGACCTACGGGGTGAATCGGTTGGGTGCAGCATGTTCCAGCGGTCGGTCTCGATCCCGTCGCGTCGCAGCTCTGTGAAGGAGGTCGCCGACCACACGTTCGCCGGCACGTCCCAGTCGGAAGCCAGCAACCCGGCGGCCGCTTCAACCTCGCGCAGAATCGTCCCGGACCCCAGCAGCTGCACGCGCGCATCGGCCTGTTCGTGCAGCAGGTACAGCCCGCGCAGAATCTCCTCCTGAGAGCCCTCGGGCATCGCCGGGTGGGGGTAGTTCTCGTTCATCAGCGTGATGTAGAAGAACACGTCCTCCTGGCGGGTGATCATCGCCTCCAGGCCGGCGTGGATGATCGTCGCGACCTCATGCGCGTAGGTCGGGTCATAGGCGCGGACGTTCGGCACGACGCTGAACAGCACGTGGCTGTGGCCGTCCTCGTGCTGGAGGCCTTCGCCGTTCAGGGTCGTGCGGCCCGCGGTGCCGCCGAGCATGAACCCGCGCGTACGCGAGTCGGCTGCCGCCCAGATCAGGTCGCCGACCCGCTGGTAGCCGAACATCGAGTAGTAGATGTAGAAGGGCAGCATCTGCTCGCCGTGCGCGGAATAGGAGGTTCCGGCGGCGATGAACGATGAGGTTGAACCGGCTTCGGTGATCCCCTCCTCGAGGATCTGGCCGTGCTCATCCTCCTTGTAGAAGGACAGCGTCTCGGCGTCCTGGGGGCGGTAGCGCTGGCCCTCCGGGGAGTAGATCCCGACCTGGCGGAACAGGCCCTCCATCCCGAACGTGCGCGACTCGTCAGGGATGATCGGGACGATCCGCGGTCCGATCTGCTTGTCGCGCAGCAGCGCGCTGAGCACCCGCACAAACGCCATGGTGGTCGAGGCCTCGCGCTCCCCGGTGCCGCCGAGCTGGGACTTGAACGCGTCAAGCCCCGGGACCGGCAGGGGTTCTGGGACGCGCCTGCGGCGCGCCGGCAGCGGCCCGCCCAGTCGTTCCCGGCAGGAGCGCAGGTACTGCATCTCCGGACTGTCGTCGGGCGGCTTGTAGTAGGAGGCGTGCTCGACCTGCTCGTCGCTCAGGGGCAGCTCGAAGCGGTCACGGAACTCCAGCAGCGCCTCATCGGTCATCTTCTTCGCCTGGTGGGTCGTCATCTGACCCTCGCCGGAGGCGCCCATGCCGTAGCCCTTGATCGTCTTGGCGAGGATCACCGTCGGACGGCCGTTCGCCTGGACGGCGTGGTGATAGGCGGAGTAGACCTTCTGCTGGTCCAGGCCGCCACGGTTCAGCTGCCAGATCTGGTCATCTGACAGGTGGCTCACACGGTCCAACAGAACCGGGTCCTTGCCGAAGAAGTTCTCGCGCACATACGCGCCGTCGCGGGACTTGTAGGTCTGGTACTCGCCGTCCACGCTCGCTTCCATCACGTGCTTGAGGCGGCCGTCGGTGTCGGCCTCCAGCAGGGGGTCCCAGCGCGAGCCCCAGACGACCTTGATCACGTTCCAGCCGGCACCGCGGAAGGAGGACTCCAGCTCCTGGATGATCTTCCCGTTGCCGCGGACCGGGCCGTCCAGGCGCTGCAGGTTGCAGTTGACGACCCAGATCAGGTTGTCGAGGTTCTCGCGGCCGGCCAGCCCGATCGCGCCCATCGACTCGGGCTCGTCGATCTCGCCGTCGCCGATGAACGCCCAGACCTTGCGCTCGCTGGTGTCGGCGATGTCGCGCGCGGACATGTACTTCATGAACCGGGCCTGGTAGATGGAGGTGATCGGCCCGATCCCCAGCGACACGCTCGGGAACTGCCAGAAGTCGGGCATCAGCCACGGGTGCGGGTAGCTGGAGAGCCCCTCATGGCCGACCTCCTGGCGGAAGCCGTCGAGCTGTGCCTCAGACAGGCGGCCCTCCAGGTAGGCGCGGGCATAATTGCCGGGGGAGGAGTGGCCCTGGAAATAGACAAGGTCGCCGCCGTGATCCTCTGAGGCGGCGTGCCAAAAGTGGTTGTAGCCGACCTCATAGAGGGTCGCCAGCGACGCGTAGGAAGCGATGTGACCGCCCAGCTCGGAGGAAACCTTGTTGGCACGGATCACCATCGCCATCGCGTTCCAGCGCACGATCGAGCGCAGCTTCCGCTCGAGCTCCGGATCGCCTGGGAGCGGGACGTCCTCGGAGGCCGGGATCGTGTTCACGTACGGCGTGTTCAGGGCGCCGATCGGCCCGCTGCCGGCGTACTGGGCGTGCTCGAGCGTGGCTGCCAGCAGGTGCCGGGCACGCGCCAGGCCGTCATGGGCCACGACCGCGTCGATCGCCTCGATCCACTCAGCCGTCTCCTGCGCGTCAATGTCCGTGGCTGCCTGTGTCAGTGGATGGCGTGCATCGGACACAGTCGCAATATAACCTCGGGCCGATGGCGCTGAAACAGGTTCCTGACGCGGTCGCCGGGCCGCCGTGGCAGCCCGCGCTGCGCGGGCGCGTAGACCAGCTCGTGGTCGACTCCGAGGTTTTGGCCGACAACCCGCTCGGCGATCCCGCGCGGCGGCCGCTGTACGTGTACCTGCCGCCGGGTCTTGAGCCGGGGGCGCCGGTGATCTACATGCTCCAGGGCTTCACCGGGCAGCTGGACCGCTGGCTGGCGCGCGACATCTTCGAGCCGACGATCTTCGAGCGCCTTGATGCGATGTTCGCCGCGCCCGAGGTCCCGCGCGCCGCGGTGGTGTTCGTTGACGCGTGGACGTCGCTCGGCGGCTCTCAATTTCTCAACTCACCGGCGCTTGGTCGTTACACCGATTACATCTGCGACGAGGTCCTGCCCTTCATCGACTCCCGCTATGGCACTGACCCTGGGCGCCGCGGGATCGCAGGCAAGTCCTCAGGCGGATACGGCGCGCTGGTGCTGCCGATGCTGCGCCCCGGCCTGTTCGCCGCGCTGGCCGCACACGCCGGTGACGCCCTGTTTGAGGTCTGTTGCCTGCCGGAGTTCCGCACCGTCGTGCGGACACTCCGCGACCACTTCGACGGGTCATATGACGTGCTGTTCGAGCGCCTGGCAGCAGCGGAGCGCTTCGATTTCCGCCGCTTCGGGGGCGCGCTGGAGATGTACACCTATGCCGCCGCGTACTCGCCCGACCCCGACAACCCGGTGAAGCCGCTGCTGCCCTTTGACCTGCGCACCGGCCGGCTGATCCAGCCGGTCTGGGAGCGCTGGCTGGCCTGGGATCCGGTCCGGATGATCCCCGAGCGTGGCGACGCGTTGCGCGGAATGCGCCGGGTCCTGCTGGAGGCCGGGCGCTGGGATGAGCCCTACCTCGACCTCGGCGCCCAGGCGGTGTCCGACGAGCTGGCCAAACTTGGGATCGCGCACACCTTCGAGCTGTTCGACGGCGGGCACGGCGGTATCAACTATCGCTATCCGCCGGCGATCCGCGAGTTGATCGTGGCGCTGGACGCATGACTGTCGTGGCTGATGAGGAACTCGCCTTTGCCGGGCCCGCGGCCCTGGCCGGGCACGTGCGCGCCGGTGCGGTCAGCCCGCGTGAGCTCGTGGAACTGTTCCTCGGCCGGATGCTGAGCACCGGACCGCCGCTGAACGCCTTCCGGGAAATATTTGCGGAGGAGGCGCTGGCGGCGGCTGACCGGCTCGCCGCCAGCGAGGAAGTCCGCTCAGGTTCGCTTGCCGGCGTGCCATTCGCGGTCAAGGACGACATGGCCCTGGCGGGGCACAGCGTCACCTACGGATCGCGTTCACCGGGGCTG
>JAFMRN010000329.1:521-2752 GCA_017354065.1 Solirubrobacterales bacterium | reverse complement strand
GCGACGAGGACCAGGCCGCAGCAACCGCCAAGGCCGCACCACGCGCGCCCGCACCGCCCCAAGCCCGCGATCAAGCGCCGCCACGCGCCCGTTCCCGCGGCCAAACCGAAGCCCAAGGCGGCCGCGTTCAAGGCCCAGACGATGACCACCGTCGCGATCACGAACCCGAACGCGACCCCGGCTCACAGCGCAAAGTACAACGTGCACAGCAGGGTCTGTGGCGCAGCGCTGATCAAGGCCGCCGCCGCCCCGCCGAACAGCGCGCCGGGCCTGACGCTGCTCGGCTTCACGCTCACCAACACGTCGAACAGCTCGTGTCGCACCGGCGGCTGGCCGCAATTGGCCTTCCACGGTGCGGGCGGAAAGACGGTCGCGGTTCGCGTCGCCGACTCCAGCTCAGACATGCTCGGCGCGACCCCGCGGCGCAACCTGGAGCTAAACCACGGACAGCAGGCCAGCTTCCGGATCTCCTCCGCCAGCTCCGATGACAGCGGCGGGGGAGGCTGCCCGACCGTGCAGTCCGTGTCGGTCACGCTGCCCGGTGACAGCGGCCACCTGGATGTCAGCCTTCAGAACCCGGAGCCGGTGTGTCCCCCCGCGAAGGTGTCCGCGCTGCAACCGGGGAGCGGAGGCGCGGGGCAGTAGGCCCAAGGAGCGCGGCGCAGAAGCGGAGCGGCCTCAAAGGCCGCTCCAATCACCCGCGAATCAAGCCAAGGACCTGATCGCGCTTGGCCTCCATGTCCTCCACGGAGACGAGCGACTCCAGGCACAGGCGCAGCAGCGGCTCGGTGTTCGAGGCGCGGACGTTGAAGTGCCAGTCCGGGTAGTCGATGCTGATCCCGTCAAGCTCGCGCTGGTCGGCGTCGGAGAAACGCTGCTTCAGCTCGGCGATCTTCGCGTCCTGGTCGGGGACCTCGGAGTTGATCTCGCCGGAGATGAAGTACTTGGAACGGAACCGCGCGAGGCGTTCTGAGAGCGTCTCTGCGCCGACCGACAGCAGCTCCAGGACCAGCAGCGCCGGGAGGGTGCCTGAGTCCGCGCAGTAGAAGTCGCGGAAGTAGTAGTGCCCCGAGACCTCGCCGCCGAAGATGCCGCCCTCCTCACGCATCCGGCGCTTGAAGAAGGCGTGGCCGACGCGGTTGACGAGCGCCTTGCCGCCGGCCGCCTCTACCGTGTCGGGCACCGCGCGGCTGGCGCGGATGTCATACAGGATCGTCTCGCCCGGGTTCTTGGCCAGCAGCGCTTCCGACAGCAGCGCGGTCAGGAAGTCGCCGTCGACGAATTCCCCAGCGCCGTCGATGAAGAAGCAGCGGTCGGCGTCGCCGTCCCAGGCGATCCCCAGATCGGCGCCCTGGCGCTTGACCTCGTCGATGATGAACTTGCGGTTCTCGGGCAACAGCGGGTTCGGCTCGTGGTCGGGGAAGTTCCCGTCCGGGGTCCAGTAGCACTCCACCAGCTCGATCCCGAGCTTGTTCAGCAAAGGTCCGACCATCGGTCCGGCCATGCCGTTGCCGCCGTCAACGACGACCTTCAGCTTCGGGTTGACCTTGGCCGGGTCGATGAACTTCAGCGCCGCGGCCTGGAACTCGCCGTAGATATCGACCTGCTCGTGGCCTCCGGGAGTGCCGGGCTCTGCGCCGAGCTTGTCCGACAGGACCAGGTCGCGGATCTCGCCGATGCCGGTCTCCCCGGACAGCGCCAG
The DNA here is from genome assembly GCA_017354065.1 of Solirubrobacterales bacterium. Classification (GTDB taxonomy): domain Bacteria; phylum Actinomycetota; class Thermoleophilia; order Solirubrobacterales; family Solirubrobacteraceae; genus Palsa-465. Next base: position 1,050 of record JAFMRN010000329.1, on the reverse strand, counting down.
CGCCCCGCGGCCGACCAGCTTCGCGCCCGTGTAGGCCTTGGGGTTGTGCGACGCGGTGCACATGATCCCGCCGTCGAGGTCACGCGAGCCGACCAGGAAGTACAGCATCTCGGTGCCGACCTGGCCGGCGTCGATCACGCTGGCGCCCTCGGCCTGCATGCCGGCGCTGTAGGCGGCGGCCATCTGCGGTGCGGTCAGGCGCATGTCCCGGCCCAGTCCAAGGCGCAGCTCGGATACCGGCTTGTTCTCGTTGCCCGCGATCACGCGCGCAAACGCGCGGCCGATCTGGTGGGCGTCGGCCTGGCTCAGGTCGCGGTCATAGATCCCGCGGATGTCATATGCCTTGAAGACTGTCGCGTCCATGTCCGCGGGACTGTACTCGCCCGCAAGGACTGGCCGCGCAGCGCGCCGCGGACTAGACTCGCGGGAATGTCAGGGCATTCCAAATGGGCTTCGATCAAGCACAAGAAGGCGGTCGTCGACCAGCGCCGCGGCCAGCACTTCACCAAGCTCAGCCGCGCGATCTCCG
>JAFMRN010000329.1:0-511 GCA_017354065.1 Solirubrobacterales bacterium | reverse complement strand
AGCTCGCGCGCGCCGTAACGGTCGCCGCGCGTGAGGGTGGCGGCGATCCCGAGCACAACGCGAGCCTGGCCCTGGCGATCCAGAAGGCACGTGCCGCCAGCATGCCCAAGGACAACATCGAGCGCGCGATCGCGAAGGGGACCGGCGACGGAGCCGATGCCGAGAGCTTCGACACCGTCATGTACGAGGGCTATGGGCCCGGCGGCGTGGCGATCCTGATCGAGGCGCTGACCGACAACCGCAACCGCACCGCCGCCGACATCCGCCACCTTGTCGGCAAGCACGGCGGCTCACTCGGCGAGCCCGGCAGCGTCGCCTACCTGTTTGACAAGCGCGGCGTCGTCTCGGTCGACGCCAGCAAGTACGACGAGGACGACCTGATGGTCGCGATCGACGCCGGTGCGCTGGACATAGAGCAGGACGAGGACGTGTTCGAGGTGATCACCGAGCCGGCCGATTTCCACCCTGTGCGCCAGGCACTCGGCGACGCCGAGATCGAGGCCCAGAACGC
>JAFMRN010000328.1 GCA_017354065.1 Solirubrobacterales bacterium | reverse complement strand
CACGGCTCAGCTCGACCACCCAGGTGGTGCCGACCGCCATCGCCAGGCCGATCCCGACGCCTGACAGGAGCCGGCCGAGCGCCAGCGCCCACAACACGTCCAGGGACAGACACAGGCTGCCCGCGATGCAGGAGATCAGGCCCAGCTGCATCAACCGCTTGCGGCCGTGGCGGTCCGAGCGGGAGCCCCCGATCAACAGCGCCGGCACGAGCCCGAGCACGTAGGCGGCCAACAGCGCGTCGACGATCACCTCGCTGAAGTGGTTGTGGCTGCGATACAGCGCCAGCAGCGGCGTGAACTGGTTGCCACCCCAGCCACAGCACAGCATCGCCGCCGCGGCGAGCGTCCAGGCGCGGATTCTCATAGGCCCGCAAGCGCCGCGTGGGTGTTGCGCAGGTGCTCCCAGAGCGCCTTCGAGAAGGCCTCAGAACCTCCCGCCTCGGCCAGCTCCAGCAGCCCGCGATGCTCAGGGGCGAGCGCGCTCAACAGCGCCGCGTCAAGGTTGATCGCCTGGGTCGTCATCCGCCGCTGGCGATCGCCGAGCGTCGCATAGAAGCCGGCCGCGAGCTCGTTGCCGGAAGCGCGCACCAGCTCCAGATGGAAGCGCTCGTCCGCCGCCACGAATGCCGCGACGTCCCCGGCTTCGAGCTGGGCCTCAAGCGCAGCGCGGGCGCCCGCCAGGCGACGCTCACGGTCGGCGAGCCGTGCGAGCCGCGCCACGGCACTGGTCTCCAGCGCGTGCCGGGTCTCCAGCAGGTCCACGGCGCTTGACAGCGGCGTGACCACCGCGCCGCGGCGGGGCAGCAGCGACAACAGGTCCTCTGCGGCGAGCCGCACGAACGCCTCGCGCGCCGGGGTGCGGCTGACCGCCAGCCGCTTGGCCACCTCACCCTCTGAGAGCAGCGCGCCGCCGGGCAGGGCTCCTCCCAGGATCTCCTCCTTGATCTGGGCGTAGACGCGTTCGGCAGCGGACACACTCAAAGCATACAAGCTTGCATGCAAGCTACATGGCGCAGTCAGAGCGCTGACCGCGTAGCTTTCCTCAGGACACTCGAAACCGAGGAGGTCGTCTTGGAGGGTGATGGCAGGATCAGCCGTCGCGGGCTGATCGGTGGTGGGGTCGCGGGCGCGCTCGGCGCTTCGCTTGCCGGTGCGGCCGGCACGCAGGCCAAGGCCCTTTCAGGTCAGAAGCAGACGCCGGCCACCCAGAACGCGGACGTGTGCGTGATCGGGGCCGGCATCTCCGGCCTGTCGGCCGCGCGGGCGCTGGTCAAGGCCGGCAAGACCGTGGTGGTGCTGGAGGCGCGTGACCGCGTCGGCGGCCGCTGCTACAGCGTGCCGATCCCGAACTCCAACAACGCGGTCGCGAACATGGGCGCGACCTTTGTCGGACCGACCCAGAGCGACGTCCTGGCGCTGATGGATGAGCTTCAGATCGACAAGTACCCGGTGTACTCGACCGGCAAGCTGCTCTGGTACGAGAACGGCAGCGCGAAGCCCTACACCGGCACGGTGCCGCCGCTGGCCGATCCCGCCGCCGAGCTGGAGCTCGGGCTGCTGCTGCCCCGCGTCGACCAGATGGCCAAATCGGTGCCAGCCGAGACTCCCTGGACCGCGCCCAACGCCGCGTCGCTCGACGCCGAGACGCTTGCCAGCTGGACCAACCAGAACGTCGTGGACCCGAACGCGCGCAAGCTCGTCGCGCTGTTGATGGAGGCGATCCTGTCGGTCGAGCCGGCCGACCTCTCGATGCTCTACACGCTGTGGTACATCAACATGGCCGGCAGCATCGAGACCCTGGTCGGCAACGCCGGCAGCGGCGGCGCCCAGGACTTCCTGGTCCAGGGTGGGACCCAATCGATCTCCGAGGCGATGGCCTCACAACTCGGCGACCGCGTGTTACTGAACAACCCGGTGCGCCGCATCAGCCAGAACGCCAACGGCGCGACCGTGTACGCGGACAACGCGACCGTGACCGCGCAGCAGGTGATAGTCGCGATGCCGCCGACCCTGACCGGGAAGATCGACTACGAGCCCCAGCTGACCGCGATGCGGACCCAGCTCGTCCAGCGGATGCCGATCGGCTCGCTGATCAAGACGATCGCCGTCTATGACGAGCCGTTCTGGCGGAGCCAGGGCCTGAACGGACAGGTGACCTCCGACACCGGGCCGGTCAAGGTGGTGTTTGACGCCTCACCGCCGAGTGGCAGCCCCGGCGTGCTGCTGGGCTTCATGGACGGCGACGACGCGCGCCAATACGATGACGCCGATCCGGCCACGCGCCAGGCGGCGGCGCTGAAGTCCTATGTGAACTACTTCGGCTCAGAGGCCGGTCAGCCGCGCTGGTACCAGGATCACGTCTGGGCCCAGGAGCTCTACACGGGCGGCTGTCCGGCGTGCATCACGCCGCCGGGCGTGCTGACCGAGTACGGCCAGGCGCTGCGCCAGCCCGTCGGCCGGATCCACTGGGCCGGAACCGAGACCGCGACCGTCTGGATGGGCTACATGTCCGGCGGCGTCCAGGCAGGCCAGCGCGCGGCGTCGGAGGTAATCCAGGCACTACGGTAGGGGCCATGCAGCGCTCGTTGTTGGCCCGAGGGCCGTGGCTCCCAGAAGCGGTCAGCGCCGCCTGGCGCGACGACCCGTTCGTGGCCGACGCAGCCAACACCGCGGAAGCCGACCGACGGTTACAGGCGCTGGCGGACCGCGGATCACCTTCCCATGATGGGCTTGCGGCGCGGCTGGTGGCCTTT
>JAFMRN010000118.1 GCA_017354065.1 Solirubrobacterales bacterium | reverse complement strand
GGCCGGGGCGTCACGGGTTTCGGCGGTCTTTGAGACCGCCGCGGACACGTCCGGAGACTCGTCTGAGCTCCCGCCGGCGCTGGCGGCCGACAGCAGCCGCGCCTGGACGACCGGGTCGAGCACCGACTGTCCGGCCGCGGCGGCCTGGACGGCACGGGCTATCTCGGTGACGCCGGCGTCCTTGGTCAGATACCCGCGCGCGCCGGCATTCAGCGCTGAGAGGATCGATTCGTCGTCGGCGTGGGTGGTCAGCACGACGATCTCAACGTCCGGGTGCGCGGCTCTGATCTCGCGCGTGGCCTGGACGCCGTCGACGCCGGGCATGCGCAGGTCCATCAGGACGACGTCCGGGGAGAGCTCGCCCGCCAGCTGGATCGCGTCAGCGCCGTTGGCCGCGCTGCCGACCGGCTCTATGTCCGCGGCCGTGCCCAGCAACGTCGTCAGCCCCTCACGGACCAGCGCCTGGTCGTCCACGACCATCACCCTCAGCGTCACAGTGTCGCCTCCACGCGCCAGCCGTCCGCGACCGGACCCGCGCTGAAGCTGCCACCCAATTCCTCCGCCCGCTCGCGCATACCGGCCAGACCATACCCCCCGCCGCTGTGGGCCAGGGTGGAGGCGGCCACCGGCACCGGGCAGGCGTTCTCGACGCTGATCGCCAGAGGCGGCCCCGCGTCGAGCTTGACGCTGACCGCGGCGCCGGGAGCGTGTTTGGAGACGTTGGTCAGCGCCTCCTGGAGGATCCGCACCGCGGCGTCGCCGCGCTCGTCACCGAGCTGCTCACGGGATCCGGTCAGCTCCAGCGTGATCTCGTTGCCGGCCGCGCGGAAGTCAGAGATCAGCGCGTCGATCCGGGTCGCGGCCGGGACCACCGTGGAGCCTTCACGCAGCGCACCGACCGCCAGTCGCGTCTCACGCAACCCGTCCCGGGCCAGCGCGTGGGCGCGCTTGACGCGCTCTATCACGGTGTCCGGGTCGGCGCCGCCCTCCAGCAGCGCCACGGTTGCCTCAAGCTGGATGGTGAGCCCGGCCAGCGAGTGGGCCAGGACGTCGTGGATCTCCCGCGCGATCCGGGTCGACTCCTGCAAGCGCGCGGCGCGCAGCTGTTCCTCCTGGGAACGCTGGGTCTGGGCCAGCAGCAGCTCGGCCTGCTCGCGGCGCTCGAGCGCCTCCTTGCGCCGGCTGCCGCCATAGGTCGTGGCGATCAGGCCCAGCGCGTAGGCCAGCGCGCCGGCGCCGTGCTGGGAGTCCAGTACCCAGGTGATCCCGACGCCGAGGATCGCTGCGCCCGTCACCAGGAATGCCCGTGGAACCCCGTTGCGCGTGCCGGCCGCGAACACGACGATGAACAACATCGCGTTCCACGGCCCTTCAAAGACCACCGACATCACGCCGGACGCGGCCGCGACCGGGATCAGGTCCCAGGACCACGGAACGTCGTACTCGCGCCAGGTGGTCCAGGTCCACAGCAGCCAGCTCAGCGCCGCGACCGACCCCGCGATCGCCAGCACCAGCCCGCGCCCCGCCAGCGCCGGACGCTGGTGGCTGTGGAACTGCCAGCCGACCAGCACCAGCAGGCCCAGCAGCCGCAGGCCTGTTCTCCATCCGCGCTTGGCGTCGAGCATCGCTTCAGAACGTTACGGCGTCGCTCTCAGGCGAGGGCCAGCGCGGCGGTCATCATCCGCTCGCGCCGGGCAGCCATCACCAGGCTGCGACTGGCTACCTCGCAGACGGCCATCGCCAGCAGCGCGACCGTCCAGGCCTCGGCGCTGGTGATCGAGTGCTGGGCTGAGAACTGTCCGATGCTGTGGGAGCCCGCGGCAGATGCCGCCCACACGGCGAAGGCGAAGCGGCTGCCCATGCCGAGCACCCAGAAGATCGCGGATGAGGTGCCGGCGCGGGCCAGTACCTCACCGTGCTCGCCACGGCGCATCTTCACGGCCACGCCGGAGGCGACGCCGATCACGGTGCCGATAGCGCCGATCACGGCAATCAGCTCGATGTCATTCCCCTGTGTCGGGAAGCCGTGCAGGTAGTTGGCGACCGCGATCGCCACGATGATCAGGGGCCGGACAAGTGCTTTGGTTGTGAGGGTCCGCTCCTTCAGCTGCAGAAGTACGAGCAGGACCAGGGCTGAATCAATGATGTAGTCGGTTGCGCTCATGGCCAGAATGATCTGGGCCTGGCGCGTTTTCCACATCGGCGCAGGGGCCGATTCAGCGGGTTGATCTGGGGCTCAACCCACGGGTTGATAGCCAGCTACGCGCAGCTGCTCGTCGCGGTCGACGAGCTTCACCCGCGGGCGGTTCTGGGGCTCGCCCAGGGCCTTCTCATGTGCGTCGATCGCCTCCCAGCCGGCGTAGTCGATCACCGGTACGCCGCGTTCGCGCAGCTGCTCGAGCAGCGCGTCAGGGTTCTCGCTCGGGCTCGGCAGGCGGCCGGCGCCGAGGTCTTCCAGCAGCAGCTCAACCGTGTCGGTCGCGCACTTCTTGTTGGTGCCGATCACGCCCGAGGGTCCGCGCTTGACCCAGCCGGCGGCATACACGCCGGCCAGCGGCTGGCGCGTCTCGGGATCGAGTACCCGGCCGTCTTGGTTGAGGATCCGCAGCTTGTCCGCGTCAAAGGGCACGCCGGGCAGCGGCGTGCCGACGTAGCCGACGGCGCGGAACACGAGGCCGGCCTCAAGCGTCTCCCGCTGACCCGTGGGCTTGGCCGCCAGGCGGCCGCCGTCCTCCACGAGCTCGTTGCGCTCGATCACCACACCGCGCACGTGCCCCTGCTCGTCGCCGAGGATCTCCACGGGTGAAGCCAGGAACCGCAGGACGATCCGGCGCGGCTTGCCCGACGGTGTGCGCCCGGCGTACTCGCGCAGCGTCTCGACGTTGCTGGTCGTGGTCTTGTCGGCGTCCTCCAGGGCCTTCGCCGAGGAGGGGTCGAGCTCGATCTCGTCCTGGTGCACGACCACGTCGGCCAGGGTCAGCTCGCCGAGCTCCAGCAGCTCCGGAGTGGTGAACGCGGCCTGTACGGGACCGCGGCGGCCGAGCACCACGACCTCCTCCACCTCCGAGTCGCGTAGCGCGGCGATCGCATGGTCGGTCGTGTCGGTGACCGCCAGCTCCTCACCTGAGAGCATCAGCATCCGCGCCACGTCGAGCGCGACGTTGCCGTTGCCGACCACCACCGCGCGCTTGGCGCTCAGGTCAAAGCTGGCGTCCGCGTAGTCGGGGTGGCCGTTGTACCAGGCCACGAACTCCGTGGCGGAGCCGCTGCCGGCAAGCTCCTCACCCGGGATGTTCAGGTGGCGGTCGGCGGGCGTACCCACGGCGTAGAGCACCGCGTCATAGGCGTCCGCGAGCTGCTGGTGGCTGAGGTCACGGCCGATCTCGACGTTGCCGTGGAAGCGGAAGCCGGGCTTCTGCGCCGCCTTCTCGAACACGCGCGTGACCGATTTGATCTTCGGGTGGTCAGGGGCGACGCCAAAACGGACCAGGCCCCACGGGGTCGCGAGCCGGTCGAAGACATCGACGCTGACGGTCAGCTCCTTGTTCTGAAGCAACTGGCCGGCGGCGTAGAAGCCGGCCGGGCCAGAGCCGACGATCGCGACGCGCAGGGGGCGTTCAGTACTGCCAACGGTGCTCATACGGGTCTGAGCTTAGTGAGGTCGTCCCAAATGGGTCTTTCCGGGCCAGGATTAGAGAATATTCACGGCGCGGGAGATGACCAGGCCCATGGTCACCAGCGAGATCAGCGACTGCAGGCTCATGACCCCCTTGGCCGCGCGGCTCAAGGGCATCACGTCGGTCGGCGAGAACGCCGTGGCGTTGGTCAGGGACAGGTACAGGTAGTCCATGAACTGGGGGCGCCAGGCCGCGTCGGAGGGGACGCCGTCGGTCATCTGCGGGTACAGGAAGTCCGGCGCCTGGTCCGCGCCGGCGGCGCGGGCACCCGGGCCGCCGCGGTCGAGCTCCCAGTACCAGAGCGAGAAGACCAGCACGTTGGTCAGCCAGATCAGCGCGCCGGAGACGATCAGCTCCTGTCCGTTGGTCACGTTCCTGTGGAACAGGAGATGACACAGCAGTCCCAGTGAGATGCCGTTGTCGATCGACACGACCGCTGCGACCAGCACGCTGAGGCGCCGCCTGGCCGCGTGCGGTGCGGAGATCCGAAACGGCGATGCGACCACCAGCAGAACTCCAAGCACCGCCTCAAGTGCGGGCAACAGCCAGTAGGGGCCCAGCGCCAGGCGGTCGGGCAGCAGCGTCTCCAGTGCGATCGCGGCCGCGAGCGTGGCCAGCGGCGGCCAGTGCGGTTCCGAGGATGTCGACATGGGCCGCACAGCGTACGGCCCATGAATCAGTTAGGCGCGACCTCTGAGCGGACGCATCGGGATCGGTGCGTCGTTCAGGTTGGGATCGGGCAGCGCTTCCGGCGCGTCCTCTTCCGGATTGTGGAACCAGGTGCCGGTTTGGCCCAGCTCTTCGGCGGCGCTGAACGGCCATGTCAGCCCGGAGAACGACAGCACCAGCCCGGCAACAGCGATGAGTGTGGTGACGGCTATAAAGGTGACGGTCATATCTGCAGATACACCCCGCTCGGAACCTGTTGCGGGCCGAGTGAGGGCACTCACACGGCCACTGTGAGCGCCATCACGCCGGATTCCGGCCCGGAATTCGGCCGCGCATACACACAGACAAGCGTCGGTTCCGCCCGGGCCTCGAACGTATACTTGAGCCACCAACGTCAGGAGCCCGGTTTGCAGGAAATGGTCATCTACGGCGTCAGTTTCGACATGGTCGGCAAGCAGCCGATCGTGTTGTTGAAGACGGTCGAGTCCAATAAGTTCCTGCCGATCTGGATCGGCCATCCAGAGGCGGCCGCGATCCTGATGAAGCTCCAGGGCGCGTCCACGCCGCGGCCGATGACCCATGACCTGCTCTCAGACATGCTCGGTGAGCTGGACATCGAGTGCTCCCGCGTGTCGGTTACCGAGCTGCGTGAGAACACCTTCTACGCGTCAATCTCGCTGCGCTCCAACGGACGCGAGGTCGAGATTGACAGCCGGCCCTCAGATGCGCTCGCCCTGGCGGTGCGCTCAGGCGCCCCGATCTTCGCCGCGGACGACGTGATCGCTGAGTCGGCGATCGAGTTCGAGCACGACGTTGAGGACACGGAGGAGGTCGTGGAGAAGTTCAAGGACTTCCTCGACAACGTCAAGCCGGAGGACTTCCTGGGGGAGTAGCCGTGGACCCGAACCGTTCCCTGATGCCGGCGTGGCTGCCGGCCTTCAACAGGCCCGTGACGAACCCGCTCCAGGGCCTGTGGGCTCCCTACGTGAAGCCTTACGCGGTCGTGATCCACACCGGCCGCAACAGCGGACGCCAGTACCGGACGCCGGTGGTCGCATCCGTCTGGGACCAGAAGATCGCCATCGGCCTGCCCTACTCGGCCCGGGCCCAGTGGGTACGGAACCTGGAGGCCGCCGGTGGCGGCGAGGTGCTCCGCACCGGCAAGCGTTACCGCCTGAGCGCCCCGCGCGTGGTGACTGAACCCGGCAGCGAACCCCTGTCGCCCACCGCCGAGCGCCTGCTCAAGCGCATGCCGGTGCTGGTCGCCGACCTGGCTGGTTGAACCCGCAAAACTCTCCACGGCGGACCGCCCGGCCGGAGGGTCGCGCGCCAGGTCGGCCCCCAGCCGACCGCACGCGCGACCTGCGGCTAGGCAAGCGCGCAGGCGACGATCCGCTCAATCAGCGCCTCAAACCCGATCCCGGCCACATCCGCGGCCTGGGGCAACAGGCTGGTCTCGGTCAGGCCTGGGATCGAGTTGCACTCCAGGACAAACAGCTCGTCCGAACCTCGCTCCAGCATCAGGTCCACGCGCGCGAAGCCGGCGCAGCCAAGCTCCGCGTAGGTCGCCAGCGCGAGCTCCGCAGCGCGCGCGCTGAGCTCGTCGCCGATCTCGGCGGGGCACACGAACCGCGTGCGCCCGATCTCGTAGCGGTGCTCATAGTCATAGGCGGTCCCGCTGTCCTCCGCGTCGGGCTGGGGTAGCGCCTCGACGACCGGCAGCGCCTGGGGTCCGGAGCCGACTCCAACCCCGTCCACGATCCCGACCGCCAGGTCGCGGCCGTCGATGAAGCGCTCGAGCAGCACCTTGCGGTCATAGGAGAACGCCGCGATCAGCCCCGTCGGCAGCTGCGTGGAGTTGGCCGCGAACTTGATGCCAAGCGATGAGCCCTGACCGGCGGGCTTGATCACTATCGGGAAGCCCAGCCGCGCTTGGACGTGGCTCAGTGCCTCACCGGCGCCGAGCGACTGGAACGACCCCTCAGAAAAGAAGAAGAAGTCAGCGGTCGGCAGCCCGGCGTCACGGAGCGCCTGCTTGGTCAGCACCTTGTCAGAGGCGCGCACGCACGCCGCCGCGTCAGACCCCGTGTAGGGGATCTGCAGCACCTCCAGCAGCTCTTGGACGGTGCCGTCCTCGCCGTCGCGTCCGTGCAGGGCGATGAAGGCAAGCTCGGGCCCGACCTCCGCCAGGCGCGCGACCAGGTTCGGCCCCACGTCGATGCCGACCACCTCATGGCCGAGGGCGCGCAGCGCTTCCTCCACGCGGGCCCCGGACTTCAGCGAGACCTGGCGCTCCAGTGAGCGCCCGCCTTTCAGAACCGCGATCAGGGTCACGCGCGCTTGTGCTGGAGATGGACTACCGGGGCCATCTCGGGCTCGCCCGGCGCCGAAGCCGGAGCGTCCGCGGCGTTCGGCGAGGGGGTCGAGCCCCTAAGCCGACCCCCGAGGGAATCGTTCTGCCCAGAACCGGTCAAGGTCCCATAGAGGCCGACCTGCTCACGCACCACCTCGCCGATCCGGCGGATGCCCTCGCGGATCGAGTCCTCGTTGATCCCGGAGAAGTTCAGGCGCAGCTCCGAGCCGCCACGGCCGTCAAGGTAGGCGGCGCGTCCCGGCACAAACGCGACCTGGTCCTCCAGCGCGCGTGCCAGCAGGTCGGTCGTGTCGATGTAGTCGGGCAGCGTCGCCCAGATGAACAGGCCGCCGGCGGGATGGGTCCAGTTGGCCTCACGCGGGAGGTGCTCGGCCAGCGCGTCCAGCATCACGTCGCGCCGCCGCCGGTAGATCTCGATCAGGCTGCGGACGTAGTCCTCCCACGGCCCCGACTCGAAGTACGCGGACACGAAGTACTGGGAGATCGAGGACGAGCACAGATCGGATGCCTGCTTGCCGATGTTCAGCTTCGCCTGCACCGGGGCCGGGGCCACGGTCCAGCCGAGCCGCACCCCGGGGGAGAGGATCTTGGAGAACGTGGAGGCGTAGATCACGAACTCCCGGTTCAGCGAGAAC
>JAFMRN010000117.1 GCA_017354065.1 Solirubrobacterales bacterium | reverse complement strand
ACTCCAGCATGCCCTTCATGCGCTCGGAGTCGTGCTCGTTCATTTGGCACCCGAAAGTCGTTAAATGGTAAGCGGGCATCGTTCGCAAGGGTAGCGGTGGAGCGGCGCCCGGACGGCCCCTCTGTTGGGCCGGTTGATCGCTCGGTATAACCGCGTCATACTTCGGGTGTGAAGACGGCGATTTCAGTCCCTGACGAGACGTTTGAACGGGTCGAGCGCGCTACCGCGAAGCTCGGGATCTCCCGCAGTGAGTTCTTCGCGCGCGCGGCGAGCAAATACCTGTGGGAGCTCGAGGGACACGACGTAACCGAAGCCATTAATCGGGCGCTTGAGGGCGATGACCAGGAGGAAGAGCTTCAGATTGCACGCTCTGCTTCCCACAAGCTGGCTCAGTCGTGGCTCAAGGACGAGTAGCACGGGGCCAGGTATGGCAGACAGACTTCGGCGTGCCACGTGCTTCCGAGCCGGGGCTCGTCCGTCCTGCCCTTGTAGTCAGTGCTGACGTCTACAACGCGTCGATGATCCGAACAGTCAACGTCGTGCCGTTCACGACGAACCTGCGCCGTGCTGGCATTCCCGGCAACGTCCTGGTCGAGTCGGACGTTCTCGGCCTCCCCGCCGACTCAGTCGTAAACGTCACCCAGGTCCACACCGTTGACCGGTCGCACCTCTTGGAGCACCTGGCGGACGCTCCGTCGTGGCTACAGGCGCAGGTTGACGAAGGACTGCGCCGCTCGCTTGCGCTGCCTTGATGTCCTCCGTGCTCCTCATTATCGGACCTCCGGGTGGCGGCAAGAGCACGGCATTGCGGTGGCTCAGCAGCATGCTTCAGGCCGAGCGGGTTCCCCACAGCGTGCTGGAGACCGAGTCGTTCGGACAGGGGTGGCCGCTATTGCGGACCAGCGAATGGGTCGATCAGCTGCGATCCGTGGTGTCCCTACAGATGGAGGCCGGCCGAGATCTGTTCCTGCTGACCGCCACCGCCGAAGCGCAAGCGGATCTGGACCTGATAGTGGACTGCCTCTCGGAGCCTGTGGTGGTTTGTCTCACTCCAAGTGCGGAGGTCGCGGCGCAGCGCGTAGCTGACCGCGAACCTGACTCGTGGCCTGGAAGGCAGCGACTCGTAGCGCTTGCGCGCGTCCTTGCGACCGCCGCGCCTACGTTCGCAGGAGTCGATTTGGTGATCCGGACCGACGAACGACCGCCGGACGCAGTTGCCTCAAACCTGCGCGCCCTGCTCAGGTAATCGCCGTCAACGCTTGCGCCAGGCACGAACCGCGTCGGCCGCGACCTCGCTCTCATAGCCCTTGCGCGCAAGGAAGCCGAACGCGCGGTCCCGTTCACGCGGGTCGTCGCTGGGCACGGGAAAGCGCTGGGCTAGCAGCTCGCCGGCCCGCTCGGCCTCGCTGGGACCGTCGGTCTCGGCCAGCGCGGCGCTCACCAGGCTACGGGCCACCCCGCGCTCTGACAGCGCCCGGGCGATCCGTTCGCTGCCCCAGCCCTCCAGGTTGCGCTTGTCCTCTGTGAACAGCCGCGCATAGCGCGCGTCGTCGACGTAGCCGAGCTCAAGCAGCTCCGCGACCGCCGCCTCGGACTCGGATTCCGGGCACTCGGCCTTCTCCAGCCGGGAGCGGACCTCAGCCTCGGTCCGCTCCCGGCGGTTGATGTATGCGTACGCGATTTGCAGCGCGTCAGCGGCCATCAGGCAGCGGTGGCCTCCTCCACAGCACCCGCAGCCGCCTGGATGTCGGCGTCGTCGCGGTCGATCGGAACCACCAGGTCCTGGCCGATCCCCAGCGCCTGGTAGATCTTCGCCTCGATCTCCTTCGCGACCTCCTCGTTCTCGTCGAGGAACGCCTTGGCGTTGCCACGGCCCTGGCCCAACCGCAGGTCCCCGTAGGAGAAGAACGACCCGGACTTGGTCACGATGTTGTGCTCGATCCCGTAGTCGATCAGGCACCCCGACGTCGAGATGCCCTTGCCGAACTCGATGTCGAACTCCGCCTGCTTGAACGGCGCCGCGACCTTGTTCTTCACGACCTTCACGCGTACGCGGTTACCGACAGCCTCGGTCCCGTCCTTCAGCGTCTCAATCCGGCGGATGTCAAGCCGCTGGGAGGAGTAGAACTTCAGCGCCCGCCCGCCCGGCTGGGTCTCCGGCGAGCCGAACATCACGCCGACCTTCTCACGGATCTGGTTGGTGAACAGGCACAGGGTCTGGGTCCGGTTCAGGTTGCCGGCCAGCTTCCGCATCGCCTGGGACATCATCCGCGCCTGCACGCCGACGGTCTGGTCGCCCATCTGACCCTCGAGCTCAGCGCGCGGGGTCAGCGCGGCCACGGAGTCGACAGCGATCACATCGACCGCGCCGGAGCGGATCAGCATGTCCACGATCTCCAGCGCCTGCTCCCCGTAGTCGGGCTGGGAGACGAGCAGCTCGTCGATGTCGACGCCGATCTTCTGCGCGTACACGGGATCCATCGCGTGCTCAGCGTCGACGAAGGCACAGACACCGCCGAGCTTCTGGGCTTCGGCCATGACGTGGTAGACGAGCGTGGTCTTACCGGAGGACTCGGGGCCGAAGACCTCGACGATGCGCCCACGCGGCACGCCGCCGATCCCGAGCGCGACGTCCAGTGACAGGGCCCCGGTCGGAACCGCCTCCACCGCGACGCGGGAACCCGGGTCCCCCATCTTCATCAGCGCGCCCTTACCGAACTGGCGCTCGATCTGGGTGATCGCGCCCTGCAGGGCAGCCTGGCGCTTGGAATCCGACTTTGTATCTGCCGGCGTTCCGGCCTTTCCGGTCTTCTCGCTCATCGTCGCTGCTCCTTATCTCAAGCCCTTTGGGAACAAGAACCTAGCCCTACGTTCGGACAGAACCGAACATAGGTTCCGGGCCTGTAACGGTTCAAGACACGTTGTGACGATTCTGCGCCAGAGCGGTGACAGAACCTCGAAATCTCGCCGGCGGCCGTGTCGAAATGCACAAAGCTCCCCGCCCGGCCGAGCTTTGTGCTCAGATGCACGAAAATCGCGCTAAATCGACACGAGCGGCCGATCTGCCGACCGCTTTGTGCTTTTAAGCAGCCTCAGGCAGGCGCGTCGCCCTCGCCCCGCAAAACCCGGAGCAACAGGTGCATCGCAACGGTCGTGGAGCGCTCCCGCACCGCGGCACGCCCGCCGGGCATCTTGACCGAGCGCACCAAAGAGCGACCGTCAGAACTGGACACGGCAAACCACACCAAACCGACCGGTTTCTCCGCGGTACCGCCACCCGGGCCCGCGATCCCGGTGACGCCCACACCGAACGAAGCACCGAACCGTTCCCGCACCCCGAAAGCCAACGCCAGAGCGACCTCCCCCGAGACCGCACCATGCGACGAGATCAACGCAGCCGGTACCCCGACCTGTGAGGTCTTCGCCTCATCCGAGTACACCACCGCCCCGCCCACGAAATACGCCGAGGACCCGGCGCGCTCGGTCAGCCGCGCCCCCAGCAGGCCGCCGGTACAGGATTCCGCGACGGCCACGGAGGAGCCGTCTGCGACCAACGCCTCCGCCACCAGTTGGTCGACCGTCTCACCGTCGGGCGCGAAGGCTACGTCCGCGTGGCGTGAGAGGATGAACTGCCGGAGCGCGTCATAGCTCCCGGCGGCAGCCGGCGCGAAACGCGTCGACACCTCGATCTCCCCGCGCCGCAGACACGTAGTTATCTCCAGCGCCGACAGGTCGATACCGGCCTCAGCGGCTGCGCGCAACGTAACGGAGATCTCCGCCTCCGGGATCCCGAACAGCCGGATCATCTCGCGGCGCAGCTCAGGTGCCCCGGCGATCGCGGACCGGAACGCCGAAACTGACTGCGCGCTGTCCCACATCGGCTTCAGCTCGCCCGGCGGTCCCGGCAGGACCATCACGGTCGGCCCGACAGCACCGTCACCCGGTGGCACCACCAGCCCCGGGGCGGTGCCGACCGGCTCCAGCACGGAGGCGCCGACGGGCACCAGCGCCTGCTTGCGGTTCGCCTCACGCAACGCCTCGGGGTCGACCCCCGGGAAGCGGACCCGCAAGCGCGAGACGATCTCGGCGATCCGGCCCTCCAGGCCGGCGTCCAGCTCCAGGGACCGACCGCAGAACCCCGCCACGATCTCCGCCGTCAGGTCGTCGGCGGTCGGCCCCAGCCCGCCGCTGGTGACGATCAGGGACACGCCCTGGGCAGCGAAGTAAGCCAGCCCGGAGCGCAGGTCGTCGGGGCGGTCCCCGACCACCAGCACGCCCAGCACATCGACCCCGAGCCCGGCGAGCTGCTCGGACAGCCACGGGCCGTTGCGGTCAGAGATGATGCCGGTCAGAACCTCGGTGCCGGTCACGAGGATCCCGGCCCGGACCGCCGCGTGTCCCTGGTAGACCGCGGCGTCAGGCACAGACCGGCCTCTTGCTCAGGTGTGAGGCCCCCTTCGGCGTGACCTTCAGCCCCGTCGGCGTGCCGGTGTTGGCCAGCGGGTAGGGCTTGCCGTTGACGGTCAGCTTGGCGCTCTCATTGCCGAGCGACAGCAGGATCGTGCGCCCGCGGAGCACCGGGACCGAGCCGCCGGCCTTCAGCACCTTCCCGTGCAGGACGGACTTGCCCGAGCCGTTGGTCGCACAGACCCAGACCGCGGCCGTGGCCTTCAGCGCCAGCGTCGCCTCACCGGAGCTGACCGGCCGCGCCCGCTTCTTGTGCTTGGCCACGTGGTGGGAATGATGTCCGCCGGTACCGGTCTCGCCGACCGACTTGGGCGACTTGCTGGTACCGATCTTGCCGAAGAACCACAGGCCCGCACAGGCCAGCACAATCACTACGGCGATCAGCAGCCAGGAGGGAACAAGCGGACCGCGCGGACCTCGCGCCATCCGTTCGCGCTCACGCTGGGTCTCGCGCTTGACGGCCGCCAGCGGCCGCGCGTGGCCGTCGGAGGGCAGCTCATATTGGCGCTTGTACTCGTCGACCAGCAGGCGCGAGTCGAGCCCCAGGTAGTCGGCGTAGGTCGTCAGGAACGACTTCACATAGACCGGGCCCGGCAGCAGGTCCCACTCCTCATTCTCGATCGCGCGCAGGTACTTGGCGCGGATCTTGGTGCGCATCTCCACCTCACCGATGTCGATGCGCGCGCGCATTCGAGTTTCCCTGAGGGTCTCGCCGATCTCTGAGCCCATCTCTGCCATCCGCGCCAAGGCTACAGGGCCTGGTTTGCAGCGGACTTTCGCCTAATCAAGGTCCGCGGGCGGCGGCTCATCAGCGTCGGCCGCGGGACTTTCCTCGCCGGTGCCGCTATCAGAGGCGGCACCGGCGCCACCAGCCTCCTTGAGCGCGACGATGATCCGCGGCACGTCGGCTTCGGTGATCAGGACCTGGCGTGGCTTCGAGCCCTCATAACCGGAGATCACGCCGCGGCGCTCGAGCATGTCGATCAGGCGCCCGGCGCGGGTGTAGCCGAGCCGCAGGCGGCGCTGGAGCATCGAAGTGGACGCGGTCTGCATCTGGGCGACCAGGCCGATCGCCTCCTCCAACAGCGGGTCCTCATCGGGGTCGAAATCGTCCGGCGCGGATTCGGGTTCCTCATCCGCGGGCGCCTCCTCCAGAAGTTCCTCCTGGAGCTCGGGCTCGCCCTGCTCGCGCCAGTCGCCGGTGATCTGCTCGATCTGGGGCTCGTCGATGAACGCCCCCTGAATGCGCTGCAAACGAGAGCTGCCGACCGGTGAGAACAGCATGTCGCCCATGCCGAGCAGCGACTCGGCGCCGCCCTGGTCCATGATCACGCGGCTGTCGGTCTGGGAGGACACCGCGAAGGCGATCCGCGAGGGTACGTTGGCCTTGATCATGCCGGTGATCACGTCGACCCGCGGGGACTGGGTCGCCAGCACCATGTGGATGCCCACGGCGCGGGCCTTCTGAGCCAGGCGGATGATCGAGTCCTCGACGTCGGCCGGCGCGACCATCATCAGGTCCGCCAGCTCGTCGATCACGCACAGCACGTAGGGCAACGGCGGCTCGCCGCGGGACGCGCGGACCTTGTTCAGCTCTGGCAGGTTGCGGGTCCGCGCCAGCGACATGATCCCATAGCGCTGCTCCATCTCCTTGACCAGGTTCTGCAGCGCGTTGGCGGCCATCCGCGGGCTCGTGATCACCGGCGTCAGCAGGTGCGGGATCGAGTCGTACAGGTTCAGCTCGACCTGCTTCGGGTCGACCAGCACGAGGCGGACCTCGTGCGGGCTGGCGTTCAGCAGGATCGAGGACAGCATCGCGTTGACGCAGGCCGATTTACCGGCACCGGTGGTGCCCGCGACCAGCAGGTGGGGCATCTTCGCGAGGTCGGCGCCGATCGCCTTGCCGGAGATGTCCTTGCCCAGCCAGACGGTCAGCGGTGACCAGCCCTCCGGGGCCTCCTGATAGACGTCGCCGAGGTGCACCGTGCGCCGGCGCGCGTTCGGAACCTCGATCCCGACGGCGGTCTTGCCGGGGATCGGCGCGAGGATGCGGATCTCCGTCGCGGCCAGCGCGTAGGCCAGATCGTCCTTCAGGTTCGCGACCTTGGACATCTTCACGCCCGGCGCGAGCTTGATCTCATAGCGGGTGATGTGCGGGCCCGAGACGCGGCCGATCACCTTCGAGTCGATCCCGAAGTGGCTCAAAGCCTCGACCAGCGCGGCGGCGGTCTGCTCCTGACCGGCGGTGTCGGGCTTGGCGTTCTCACCCGTGGAGTGCACCAGCAGGTCCGCGGAGGGCAGCTGCCAGCGGAACTCGGGGTCGTCGGTGATCGAGTTGCGATAGCGCCCCTGAGGCGTGAGATCTTCCGGATTCGGCGGCTGGCTTACCGGCTCAGCCGCCTCGTCATAGTCGGCGACAGGCTCGGTCTCGGCCTCCTCCTGGAACGGCTCCGTCAGGTCCTCGTCCTCGTACGGGACCGTGTCATCGACGGCCGGCGCCTCCACGTGCGTGTTGCGTACGACGAGCTCGCCGGTCGGCGGGTCGGGAACCTCGATCGGTTCGGGCTGCGCTTCCTCCGCGTAAAGGTCGTCCTCGTACAGCTCGCCCGGATCCCAGGGCTCCTCCTCTTCCCTTGGGGTGATCTGACGCCGGGGCACGCTGGTAGTGCGGATCGCGTGCGCGGCGTGCTCGCGCGTGGCCAGCACCACAGAGGCGAGCGTGGCGCCGGACAGCAGGATCGCGGCCGCGATGAACAGGAA
This sequence comes from Solirubrobacterales bacterium, assembly GCA_017354065.1. Classification (GTDB taxonomy): domain Bacteria; phylum Actinomycetota; class Thermoleophilia; order Solirubrobacterales; family Solirubrobacteraceae; genus Palsa-465. The sequence continues at coordinate 136 of JAFMRN010000117.1, read as the reverse complement.
CACCGCGACGATGTCGGCGCCCGCGGTCGACAGCAGGTGGCCGAGCACCCAAAACTCGACACCGCCGATCACGCCGCCGCGGTTCTCCAGCACGTGCGCGGCCCAGAAGTGGTTTGCCGGGGTCTTCCCCGGGCCG
>JAFMRN010000327.1 GCA_017354065.1 Solirubrobacterales bacterium | reverse complement strand
GCCTGGAGCTGCTCGTGCAGGTCGGTGGTCGAGAACGGGCCGACGCGGACCTTGCGTACGGCGATGTCGCCGGGGGCGGGGGCGAGCTCGTCGTGGTGCTGGGTGTTGGGGGAGTCCGCGTGGAAGTTGGCGATCATCTCCGGCGGGATGCGCTTGCCCATCTGTCCGGCCGGCGCCTCGCCGTCAGCGAAGGCGACGCGCACGTGGGCGATCGTCACGCCCTTCTTGCGGGCGGTCTCAATCGCTTGCTTCTGGCGGGCGATCAGGCTGTCGGAGTCGTCGACCATGCCGACGACTCCGTTCTGGAAGTCCATGCTCAACAGGGCGGTCTTGTTCGGGTCGATGCTCATGCTGGGGCTCCTTCGGGGGTGGTTCGAGGTGAGGGTGTGCCGCGCATCAGCGATGCCAGCGCGGCGATTGCGGACAGGCCGGCGGCCGTGATGAACACGACCACCAGGCCATCGTGGAACGGACCGGAGATCAGGTGGGGGAAGAACGCGCGTCCGGTCAGCGCGGCGCGTCCGGACGCGGTTAGCAGCCCGGTTGCGTGGTACTGGGAGAGCAGGTGGCCGATCGGGTTCACGCCCAGCAGCGCGCCGAACATGCTCGACACCGGCGGCAGGCTGGCCAGGTGGTGAGCGACGCTCGCCGACGCGCCGGCGCCGCGCAGCCCGTTGTAGAGGGTGCTCGGCAGGTGCGCGGTCAGGCCCGCGATCACGAGCGTGAAGAACACGCTGATTGACAGCGCGGTGCCGCTGTTCTGGAAGGTCGAGCGCATCCCGGAGGCCACGCCGCGGTCCGAGGCCGGCACGCTGCCCATGATCGAGGAGCTGTTGGGGGAGGCGAACATGCCGGTCGCCGCGCCGAGGATCGCCAGCAGCAGGCCGAACATCCAGTAGGGGAAGTTGACGGGCAACAGCATCAGCCCGATGAAGCACAGCCCGGTGATCACCGCGCCGCCGGTCGCCAGCCCGCGTGAGCCGATCCGGTCAGACAGCCAGCCTGAGATCGGCCCCGCGATCAGGAAGCCGACCGTCAGGGGCAGCATGTAGATCCCGGCCCACAGCGGCGTGTCGGTGAAGCTGTAGCCGTGCAGCGGCAGCCAGATCCCCTGCAGCCAGATCACGATCATGAACTGCAGGCCGCCGCGTGCGAGGGACACCGTGAAGCCCGCGAGGTTGCCCGCGGAGAAGGCGCGGATCCGGAACAGGGAGAGGTTGACCATCGGCTCCTTGATGCGGCTCTCGATGATCAGGAACGCCACCAGCGCCAGTGCACCGCCGATCAGCCCGGCCAGCACCCAGGGGTTGGTCCAGCCCATGCTTGATGAGCCGTACGGCTGGATCCCGTAGGTCGACGCGACCAGGATCGCGGATAACCCGAAGGCGAAGCTGATGTTGCCCCACCAGTCGATCTTCGGGTTCACGGTTCGCGCTCGGGCCGGTTCGCGCAGCTTCCAGAACGCCCACAGCGTGCCGTAGATGCCCACGGGCACGTTGACCCAGAACACCGCGCGCCAGTCCAGCGCGGAGAGCAAACCGCCGGCGACGAGGCCGATGAACATCCCCGCCAGGCCGGCCACCTGGTTGGAGCCGAGCGCGAACCCGCGCTGGTTCGACGGGAACGCGTCAGTCAGGATCGCGGCCGAGTTGGCTTGCAGCATGCTGCCGCCGAAGGCCTGGGGGAAGCGCCACAGGATCAGCCACAGCGCGCCCGTACCGCCATGCCACGGATCGAATGACAGCGCCACGCTGGCCAGCGTGAACACCAAAAAGCCCGCGTTGTAGATGCGCACGCGCCCGAACATGTCCCCGAGCCGGCCGACCGTGACCACCAGCACCGCCTGGACCAGCCGGTAGCCCATCAGCATCCACAACAAGAAGCCGATGTTCGCGGGGGACAGCGGGTCGAGCTTGATGCCGGTGAAGATCGCCGGCAGCGCGATCAGCACGATGCTGCCGTCCAGCTGGGACATGAACACCGCCGCGGTGGTGTTCGCCAGTGCGACCCATTTGTAGTTTGAGGAGCTGTTCACAGCTCGTCGGCGATGTGCTCGAGGACCGGTAGGGCGGCGGTCAGCTGAGCACGTTGCTCAGGGGTCAGCTCGCTCACCACACGACTCAGCTGTTGGAGCCGGGCGCTGCGTTTCTCCTGGACCTTGGCATCGCCGGCCGCGGTCAGCGACACGATCTGGCGGCGGCCGTCAGCGGGATCGTGACTGCGCTGAATCAGCCCCGCTTCAGCCAGTGAGGCGATGATCGCGCCCATCGACTGGGGGCTGATCTGCTCGGCTTTGGCGAGCTGGGCGGAGGTGGTGGGACCGTCCTTCTGGAGCCTGCTCAACGCCGAGCTCTCTGAGAGGCTGAGATCGCCGGTGCTCTTGGTCTGGCGCAGGCGCCGGAACAGGTGGGTCAGCGTGCTGCGCAGGTCCGCCGCGAGCGTGTCCGAAGAACTCATCAGTGTCAGCTTATCAGTCTTACTTACTAATCAGTGTCTGCCGCCGGGGCTTATAGTCCGCGGCATGAGCACGGATCCCACCACCGAGGCAACCGGCGAAGACGCCCGGTTCTCCACCACGCAGAAGCTGAAGACCGCGTCCTCAATCCTGTCGATCGCGGCGATCACCCTCGCCAAACGCGATCTGGGTACCAAGGACAAGAGCCAGGTGCGCGGGCCCTCGCTGCTGTGGCGCTTTGCGACCTCCCACCCGGCGGGTGCGCTCGGCTACCTCGTCTGGGGTGGGCGGAAGCCATCGGCGTGAACCAC
>JAFMRN010000013.1:9029-17078 GCA_017354065.1 Solirubrobacterales bacterium | reverse complement strand
ACGTGCTCGCGTTGCTGGACGCGCTGGGCCTCCAGCGCGTGTACCTGGTCGGTCACGACTGGGGCGGCTATGTCGGCCACCTGCTGGCGCTGCGCGCGCCCGAGCGTTTCCACGCCTACCTGTGCCTGAACATCGCCCACCCCTGGATCACCCCGAAGGTCGTCGCGCCGCACCTGTGGCGGTTCTGGTACCAGCCGGTGATCGGCTGGGCCGGGGTGCCGCTGCAGATGCACACGCCGCTGCTCTACACGATCCTGCGCTACCAGTACATCCCGCCGCGCACCGGGGTCAGCGATGAGGACCTCCGCTGGTTCACGGACCGCTTCCGCGATCCGGTCTGCGCGCGGGCGGGCTCTGACACGTATAAGACCTTCTGGCGCGAGGAGCTGCCCAAGGCTTCGACGAACCCCGAGACCCGCCGCTCCCAGGTGCCGACCCGGGCGGTCTTCGGCGTCGGGGACAAGGCGGTGCACTGGACGCTGGCCTCAGCGCGCAGCGCCAACGCCGAGGACTACACGCTCGAGCTGATCGCCGACACCGGGCACTTCATCACTGATGAGCGCCCCGACATCGTCCGGGACCGGCTGGTCAAGCTGGTCGCCGAGTTCCCGTCGGCCTGACGAACCCGGCGCGCGCGGCGTCGACTGAGGCCCCCGCGTGACAGGCGGGGTGGTGATCGTTCATCAACCCCATCGCCTGCATGAACGCGTACACGGTGGTGGGGCCCACAAAGCGCCAGCCTCGAGCCTTCAGCTCCTTGGCCAAGGCCCGCGACTCCGCGGACTCGCTCGCGTCAAAGGGTCCGGGTGCGGCCGGCTCGAACGACCAGAAGAACGCGGCCAGCGGGCCCTCGGTCGCGGCCAACTCCACTGCCCGGCCCGCGTTGTTGATCACCGCCTCGATCTTCCCGCGGTGGCGCACGATCCCGGCGTCGGCGAGCAAGCGCTCCACATCACCAGCGCCGTACGCGGCAACCACATTGAAGTCGAAGCCGTCAAAGGCGGCCCGGAAGTTCTCGCGCTTGCGCAGGATCGTCAGCCACGACAGCCCGGACTGGAAGCCCTCAAGACACAGCTTCTCGAACAGCCGCCTGTCGTCGATGACCGGAAAACCCCACTCCAGGTCGTGGTAGGTGCGGTAGATCTCCGGGGAATCGCCCCAGCTACATCGCAGCAGCCCGTCGTCGCCACTGATCGGTTCCACGGCGTGGCATCGTACGGGCATGGCCGCCACCCGCACTGATCAGCTGCTGATCCGCCCGATGCGGGAGGCGGACCTTGATGATGTCGCCGAGCTGTCCGCCCGCGCCTTCCTCGTCGACCTTGACGCGCCGCCGCCACCCGGCTCGGCCGGTCTCAGCGTGCGCGAGAGCTGGACCCGGCGCCTGGCGCACCCGCTCCGGACCGACCCTGAAGGCGCGTTCATAGCCGAACGCGACGGGCAGCTGATCGGCGTCACCCAGGCGCTCGCGCGCGAAAACCTGTGGGTGCTCTCGCTGCTCGCGATCCATCCGCGTGCACAGAGCGGCGGCGCCGGCCGCGGCCTGCTCGCCCAAGCGCTCGGCTACCACGCGGACGCCGAGCGCGGGCTGATCGTCGCATCGAATGATCCGCGCGCCCTCCGTGCCTACACGCTGACCGGCTTCATGGCGCTGCCGTGCTTCTCAGCGACCGGCTCTGTCAACCGCGACAAGCTCCGCGCGGTCAGGACCGCTGACATCGTCGAACTGCATTACGGCGACGATCTGACCGGGCTGGACGCGCTCACGCGCGAGGTCCGCGGCGCGCCCTACGGCGCTGACCTGAGCGTGTTGCTGGAGCTCAAGGCGCGCCTCCTACACATCCCTGACCGGGGCTTCGCGCTGCTCGGGCGCCACGGGGTAGACGCGCTCGTCGCCCGCGACCGGGAGGCCGCGACGAGGCTGCTCTGGCACGGGCTGGCCGAGGCGCCGGCCGGCACCAACGTGTCGCTGCGCTGGCTGACCGCACAGCAGCAGTGGGCGATTCAGGCCGCGCTCCAGCTCGGGCTGAAGCTTGAGGCCGACTGTGCGCTGATGGTCCGCGGCCACCCGGGGACGCTGGCGCCGTTCATCCCGACCGGACCGTTCGCCTGAAGCCCGACCCCGCCGCAGACGACGAGACCGCCGCGCTGACGGCGCCGGTGCTGGCGGCCCGTTCGCTGGCCAAGGCCACCTCGGTCGATCACACCAGGGCGTCGCTGCGGATCGGCCTGATCGCCGCCCTCCCCGTGGTCGTCATGCTGGCGCTGGGCACCACCTTCTTCAAGCCCGACCAGGCCGTGCTGCTCGGCGTCGGCGCGATGCTGGTCGGCGTCGCCTGGCGCGCCCAGGGCCCCGCCAACCCGCCGCTGGGAACGATGAGCGCAGCCGCGCTGATGCTCGCCCTGTCAACCTTCGTCGGCTCCCTGACCGGCCGCTGGCCGTGGCTGCACCTGGCGGTCCTGTTCTGCTTCTGTCTCGCGGCCGGCCTGGCAACCGCGATCGGCCGGCGCGGCACGGTCACGGGCAACCACGCGCTGATCGCCTTCGTCGTGTTCGGGCGCTTTCCCGAATCGCCCGCAAACGCGCTCGGACTCACCGGCCTGGTCCTGATCGGCGCCTGCGCGCAGCTGATCGGCGCCACCCTGTTGGCCGCGCCGCTTGCCTGGCGGCGCCAGCGCAACGCGCTCGCCTCAGCCTATGAGCATCTGGCCGAGCTGGGGGAGGGACTCACAAAGTCCCTGCAGACCGCAGCCGTCGCGCTGGAGGACGCCGACCGCGCGCTGGCGGCCCCGGCGCTGTTCGCCGACCCCCAGCTCTCCGGGCTGGTCAGCCTCGTGGCGGAGGGGCGCCGGATCCGGCTGGAGCTGGTGGCCCTGGCGGCCGCGCTGGCCCACACCGAACGCGAGCACCCCGAGCTTGCGGCCCGCGCGAGACCCGAGCTCGAACACGGCCTGGCGCTGCTTGAGCAGACCCTGGAGGCCATCGCCCGCGGGTTCCGTGACGGCGCCCAGAGCCGGCGCGCCGACTCCGAGGCGATGATCCGGGCCAGATCCCAAGCGCTCAAAGCCTGGGCCGAGGCACGCGATGACCTGCCCGCGCCGGTGCTGGAGAACCACCTGGCGGCGCTGGGCGCGCAGGTTCGCGCCGCCGCACGGCTGGCGATTACGGTGCTCAACAGCGATGACCGTCACTGGGCGGCCGCGCGACCCTCGCTCGGTTCGAGCCAGCGCGTCAGCGGATACCTGGACGACCTACAGCAGATCCGCAACGGCATCTCCCTGAAGACCGCTCCCGGACGCCACGCCCTGCGCCTGGCCGTCGTGGTCGCGGGCACCGAGCTGCTGGTCCAGCGTCTCGGCTTGCCGCGCGGTTACTGGGCCGTGGTCGGCGCCGCCACGGTCCTGCGCCCCGAGTTCGGCGCGACCGTCACGCGCGGGGCTGAGCGCGTTGCCGGCGCGCTCGGCGGGGTGGTGATCGCGACGCTGATTTCGGTCCTGTTGAACCCGCAAGGCTGGGGCGTCGCCGCCGTGGTCGGGGTGCTGGCGACCTTCACCTACGCCACCTATCCCGCCAGCTTCGCGATCGGCACGGCGGGCATGACCGCGATGGTCGTGTTTATGTTGCACGTGGTCTCGCCGGACTCGGTTGCGATCGCCTTCGACCGTGGGCTTGACACCGTGATCGGCGGCGCGATCGGGCTCGGCGCCTACATGCTGTGGCCGACCTGGTCACGGGACTCGCTGCTGGTGCGGATCGGCCTGCTGATTGACGCCCAGCGCAGCTATCTCCAGGCGGTGCTCGCATCGCTACTTGACGGCCGGCCCGGTGACGCGACCCTGCTGCGGCCCCTGGCCCGCCGCGCGCGCACCGCCTTCGCCGACGCTCAAACCTCGCTCACCGTCGCCCAGGGCGAGCCCGGGCGCACCGGTTATGGCCATGAGGAGGCCGCCGCGACCCTGGCTGCGCTGCGCCGTGTCGCCCACGCGATCCACGCGCTGCGCCGCGCCGGTGACGAGCCCCCGGCACCCCGCACGGAGCTCCGCGAACTGGGAGACGGGACCCTCCAGGCGCTGTCCGCGATCCGCGCCCGGACAGCCGGTGAGGACGCCCAGCTGCCGCCGCTGCGCAAGCTCTATCGCCATGCGGGCACGCAGCATCCGGACGCGGTCCGGGTCGCCCTGGACGAGCTGGTCGACGCGATCGACGCGACGGCGGCGACGCTGTCTTCTGAACCGACCGCGAAACCCTGACTGGGTGAGTTGCGTTTGAACCCCATCTGCACCGGATACTGCAAGGTGCAGGACTTCTCCCCTGCTAGAACTACACGACCTTGAGCCGCCGCCAAACACTGTTCACGTCGCTGCTGGCGACCCTCGCCGTGCTGCTTGTCATCCCCGCGCTGGCCGGCGCCCGCAACATCACCTGGGGACACGGAATCCGGATCGAGCCGACGAGCCGCGGTGGGATCGGCGCCGTGGCCTGCGCGAACAACAAGATCTGTGTCGCGGGTGACGGCACCGGGCACCTGCTGTCCACCACCAACGTCACCGCGACCAAGGACAGCTGGAAGACTGCTTATCGCACCGACAGCGACGGCGGCATCACCGGTGTCAGCTGCCCGACCACCCGCTTCTGCGCGGCTGTCGACAGCGGCGGCGGGTTGACCTACTCGACCCGCCCGACCAGCGGCAGCTGGACCACTCCCACGCGGATTGACAGCTCGACGCTGCCCGGTGGCGGTTACGCCGGCTTCACCTCGATCTCGTGCCCGAGCTCGAGTCTGTGCGTCGCGACCGACGCCTCTGACAACGGCAAGCTGTACTGGTCGACCCACCCGACGGGTGGCAAGAGCTCTTGGCACTACACCACGCTCACGGGCCTCCTTACCTCGGTCAGCTGCGGCTCCAACAGCCTGTGCGTCGCGGCCGGCACCCAGCGCTACGTCTCGGCGACCCCGACCGGCGGTACGTCGGCGTGGAAGGCCAGCGGCGCGCTCAGCGGCGGCGGGATCTACTCGGGCGTCAACTGCCAGAGCGCGACGCTGTGTATGGCGGTCGGCTACTCCGGCTCGTCCACGGCCTTCTCGACCGGCACCAAGACCCCGACCAACAACTGGGGGAATCAGGCCAACGTCGGTTCCAGCACCGGCGGCCAGGGCCAGGGGCTGCTTGACAGCGTCGGCTGCACCGAGGGCACCTGCGTGGCGACCGACACCGGCGAGCAGGCCTTCGCGACCAGCGGGATCATCGGCGGCAACTGGCATTCCTTCGGCCCGATCCGCTCCCAGCACTCGCGCATCCAGAGCGCGGTCGCCTGCAAGGACCTGGTCTGCGTCGTCGGTGACAGCTCCGGCGTCGCGACCACCGCGAAGCTGAAATAACGTTCTGGCCGGGCTTGCTGCTTTGAGCTAGCAAGCCCGGAGAAAGCCACCCTCAGGCCGATAAAGGTCCAGAGCCGATACCGTCCAGCCGATGGCAGTAGCGACTGGGACGCGCCGCGCCGCGCTGGCGCTCGGAAAGCGCCTTGTAGATGAAGGCTTCTATGCGGCCGTATGCCTGCGCGCGGGCATGCTGGCACCGCCACCTCCACAACAACTCGTGCCGATCGGCCTGGCGCTGGAGCGCTACGGGATGCTCGGCGGCCTCCCCGCCGTAGCGGCGATCCGTCACGGCGATCACCCGGCGGTGATCGATGAGCGCGGCCAGCTGACCTGGCGCGAGCTGGATGACAGGATCAACACACTGGCCTCGGCCTGGTACGCCCAGGGCCTGCGCGCTGGGGACGGGATCGCCGTGCTGGCGCGCAACCATCGCGGGCTGCTTGAGGCGGTCTGGGCCGGGTTCAAGCTCGGCGCCAAGGTGATCCTGATGAACACCGGCTTCTCCGGACCGCAGGTCCGCGAGGTCTCAGAGCGTGAGGGCGTCGACCTGCTCGTCTACGACGAGGAGTACGCCGGGACGCTTGGCGATTTCGCGCCGCGGCTGGGCCGGGTCCGCGCCTGGACCGAGTCCGATCACCAAGGCGAGGACAGCCTTGAAGCGCTGATCGCCGCCGGTGTGCCGACGCCGCCGCCCAAGCCCAAGACCGGCCCGCGCCTCGTGATCCTGACGAGCGGCACCACCGGCACCCCGAAGGGTGCCGGCCGCCAGGTGCCTATGTCGCTCTCCCCGGTCGGCGGGCCGCTGTCGAAGGTCCCCTACCGCGTGTGCGAGCCGACCAATATCTGCGCCCCGATCTTCCACGCGCTCGGTTTCAGCCAGACGGTGATAGCCATGAGCCTGTGCTCATCCATGGTGCTGGCACGGCGGTTTGATCCCAAGGAGACGCTGGAGGCTTGGGCCCGCCACGGCGTGACCACGGCCGTGATGGTGCCGGTGATGCTCTCGCGGATCATCGAGCTGCCGGATGAGGTCTGGGAGCACAAGGACCTGTCCAAGCTCCGGATCGTGTTCCTGTCCGGCTCCCAGCTCGGTTCGGGCCTGGCCCAGCGCGCCTCAAAGCGCCTCGGCTCCGTGCTTTACAACCTGTACGGGTCGACTGAGGTCGCCTACGCCACTATCGCGACGCCGGAGGATCTGGCGGCCGCGCCGAACACGGTCGGGCGCGTCGTCCACGGCGCCACCGTGAAGATCCTCGACGAGGACGGTCATGAGCAGCCCCGGGGCGAGACCGGGCGCGTGTTTGTCGCCAACACGATCCAGTTCGAGGGTTACACCGGCGGCGGTTCCAAGCAGATGATTGACGGCCTGATGTCCTCCGGGGACGTCGGTCACTTCGACGCCGCAGGGCGGCTGTTCATTGACGGTCGCGACGACGACATGATCGTCTCCGGCGGTGAGAACGTGTTTCCGGCGGAGGTGGAGGAGCTGCTCTCTGCTCATCCGAAGGTGGTTGAGGCAGCGGCCATCGGGGTCGACGACCCTGAGTTCGGACAGCGCCTGAAGGCCTTTGTCGTGCCCGCCCCGGGTGAGAGCGTCGATGAGACGAAGCTCCGGGAGTACGTGAAGACGAACCTTGCCAACTACAAGGTCCCGCGGGAGATCGTGTTCATGGACGAGCTACCGCGCAACCAGACCGGCAAGGTGCTCAAGCGGGAGCTGCGCAGCCAGTGACCCCTGAACCAGCCGGAGGCTGGTCCGAGTTCCGGGGACAGTTCCCCGTACTCGAGCAGTGCGTCTATCTGAACGCCGGCACGGAAGGGCCGATCCCGACCGTCGCCGTGGAGGCCCTGAAGCAGCGGGTCGATCACGACAGCCGTGCGGGCCGGATCGGACCCGAGTACATAGACGGGGTGCTGGAGCTGGCCCAGCAGGCTCGCGCCGCCTACGCGCGAGTGCTGGGTGCGGCCACGCGTGAGGTCGCCCTGACCGACTCCACCACCAGCGGTATCAACACCGTGCTCGGCGGACTGACCCTCGAGCCGGGGGATGAGATCGTCACCTCCGAGCACGAACATCCCGGGCTGCTCGCGCCGCTGCGGCGCCTTGTGGTGCGCTACGGGGTTAAGGTCCGCACCGCGCCGCTGTCAGAGTTGGTGCGGGAGGTAGGTGAGCGCACCCGACTGATCGCCTGCTCACACGTCACCTGGGTGAGCGGCGAGGTCGCGGACGTGCCCGCGCTGCTCGCCTCCGGCGTGCCGGTGCTCCTGGACGGGGCCCAGGCGCTGGGTGCGATCCCGGTGAACGTGACGCAGCTGGGCGTCGATTACTACGCGGCCTCCGGTCAGAAGTGGCTGTGCGGGCCGGAGGGCAGCGGCGCGCTGTACGTGCGCCGTGACCGCTTGGCCGGGCTGGAGCCGCCGTGGCCCGGTTACGGCGCGCTCAGCGATCCGAACGCCGGGCTCAACTCCGGGCTGGTGGGCGATTCGCGACGGCTCGACACCGGCTTCCCCGTGGTCCAGCGGAGCGCCTGGGCGCTGGCCGCGATTGAGCTGTTGGAGTTCTACGGCTGGGACTGGGTCTTCGGGCGCGCGTCGTTCATGGCCGGCGTGCTGGCGATCGGATTGCAGGAGCGCGGTCTCAGCGTCGCCTCCCGCGGAGCCCCCCCGC
>JAFMRN010000013.1:0-9019 GCA_017354065.1 Solirubrobacterales bacterium | reverse complement strand
GTGGCGGCCGCCGCCCCACATCGACAGCGAGTCCGAGGCCTCCCGGCTCGCCGGCCTCGGGATTCAGGTTCGCTCGATTCCCGGCCACGGTCTGATCCGTGCTTCCTGCGGTGCCTGGACCAGTGAAGAGGACGTGGCCCGGCTGCTGAAGGCCGTCAGCGTCTGAGCTAAGCCTTCTGATCCGCGGTAGCGATCGCCTTGGCCATCGCGGCTTGGGGGTCGCGCACCGCGGGTCCGTGGCCGACGACCGCCAGGCTCGGTTCCAGCGCGGCAAGTGACTTGGCGGACTCGAGCACCTGGGCGCGGTCACAGGTCCCGACCCACGGCAGCGGGAACGGGAGGCTGAAGTAGCTGGGTACGGTCAGCCCGCCGATTGAGTGGAACGTGTCGCCGATGATCAGGCTGTTGTCGCGGACGTCTCTGAAGGCGATATGACCCGGCGTGTGCCCGGGGGTTGCCAGCACCTCCAGGCTGCCGACCCTGTCGCCGGCCTGGAGCAGCTGATCCGGGGAGGTCTTCAGCTTCGGCCAGCTGCCGCGCTGCACGCCGGGCACGGCGCTGCGATCACCGGCCAGGATCTGCACATCCACCTCCGGTACCAGGAACGGCACGTCAGGGCCGAGCTTCTCGCGTAGCTGGTCGACCGAGCCGACGTGGTCACCGTGGCCGTGGGTCACCGCGATCCGGCGGATCTGCGCGCCCGCGTCGGTCGCCGCGGCAATCAGATCGCGTGCGGCGCCCATCGTCGTGTCCACCAGGGTGAAGCCGTCGTCCTCACGGACCAGATACGCGTTCATCAGGCCGAACTTCGTCAGCTGGGTCAGATTCGGTGTGAGCTGGTTTGACTTCAACGCCATGTCGGCCTCCGCGGTTGGTCTACTGAGCAGCACGTAGCCTAAGCTCTCGCGCATGAGTGAGGCAGAGCAGCTCAACGCCGATGTGATCGTTGTAGGCGCCGGTCTTGCCGGGCTGGTAGCCGCGAGCGAGCTGGCCGATGCGGGCAAGCGCGTGCTGTTGTTGGAGCAGGAGCCTGAGGCGTCGCTGGGCGGGCAGGCCTTCTGGTCGCTCGGCGGCCTGTTCTTCGTCGACTCGCCCGAGCAGCGCCGTGCGCGGATCAAGGACAGCTTTGAGCTGGCCTGGTCCGACTGGCAGGCCTCAGCCGCCTTTGACCGGCCCGAGGACGCATGGCCCAAGCGCGTCGCCCGTGCCTACGTCGAGTTCGCGGCCGGTGAGAAACGTGAATGGCTGCTCTCAAAGGGCATCAAGGTGATGCCAAGCCCCGGCTGGGCTGAGCGCGGCGGTGGCGGGGCCGAGACCCACGGCAACACGGTGCCGCGCTTTCATCTCACCTGGGGCACCGGACCGGCGGTCGTCAAGCCCTTTGCCGAGCGCGTGCGCGCAGCGGACTCAGTCCAGTTGGCGTTCCGCCACCGCGTCGACGCGTTGGAGGTCAGCGGCGGAGTGATCCAGGGGGTGTCCGGCAGCGTGCTCGCCCCGTCCTCGGTGGCGCGTGGCGTCGCCAGCTCACGGGAGATCGTCGGCGAGTTCAGCGCTCAGGCCCCCGCGGTGATCGTCACCAGCGGCGGGATCGGCCACAACTTCGACCTGGTGCGCAAGAACTGGCCCGAGCGGCTCGGCAAGCCGCCGGCCCGAATGATCGCCGGCGTTCCCGAGCACGTTGACGGCCGCATGCTTGAGATCGCCGAGCGGGCCGGCGCCGGCTGGATCGGGCGCGACCGTATGTGGCACTACGTCGAGGGCATCCGCAACTGGAACCCGGTTTGGGACAAGCACGGGATCCGGATCCTGCCGGCCCCCTCATCGATGTGGTTCGACGCGCGCGGACAGCGCCTGCCCGCGCCGCTGTTGCCGGGCTTCGACACGCTCGCGACGCTCGCCCACATCGGCAAGTCTGGCTATGACTACACGTGGTTCATCCTCACGCGCAAGATCATCGAGAAGGAGTTCGCGCTGTCCGGCTCCGAGCAGAACCCGGACCTCACCGGGCAGAGCATCGAGGACACCGTGCGCCAGCGGCTGTTGCCGGGCGTGCCGGGACCGATCCAGAAGTTCATGGACCACGGCCGCGACTTCATCGTCGAGCGGGATCTGGACCGCCTGGTGGAGCGGATGAACGCGCTGGCTGCCGAAGACGCGGCTGACACAGAAGCCCCCAGGCTCGACCCCGCTGAGATCCGCCGCCAGATAGTCGCGCGTGACCTGCAGCTGGACAACCCCTACGGCAAGGACTTCCAGGTGATGGCGATGCGCGCGGCGCGCAAGTACCTGCCCGATCGGATCCAGCGCGTCGCGGCGCCACATCGCATCCTCGACCCGAGCGCCGGCCCGCTGATCGCCGTGAAGCTCAACATCCTCACCCGCAAAACCCTCGGCGGCCTCCACACCGACCTTGAGGCCCGCGTGCTCGACACCGCCGGCACCCCGATCTCCGGCCTGTATGCGGCCGGCGAGGTCGCCGGCTTCGGCGGCGGCGGCATGCACGGCTACAACGCGCTTGAGGGAACCTTCCTCGGCGGCTGCCTGTTCTCGGGTCGCACCGCGGGCCGCGCCGCTGCCGCGCGCCTTTGAGGCAGCAAACCGTGATCGGTGTTGTGCTTGCGTGCGGTGTGGCGCTCGCTGGATGTAACGGCAAGCCCCCGCATCGTCTACCCGTCACCGCGCCGCCCTTGGAGATTCCGCACGGCTGGGTTGAGGCCGTGAACGCGCATGATGCGGCGGTCGCCAACTCCTACCGCGGCACCTCCGTAAGTGCCCCCGAGCGATACCCAAACGCTGCGGGCTGGCCTTCGCAAATCTCCGATCTCAAGTGCCGGACCATCTCCCAAACTCGCACCAGGGCGGAACTGGCCTGCAACTTCCGGGCCTACAACTGGGAGAACGACGGGCACATGGACAACGTGACCAATTGGGGCTTCTGGCTACGTCGCTATCCGCGGCGCGGGTGGCTGATCGACGGTTACGGAAACCCGTAGGCGCCAGCCTCCGCGCGCGGTTCCTTATATGTCCAGACACCCCGGGAACGTGTTACAGATGGGCACAGTTCGCTAAATGCTGTAACCGGCAAGGCACATCTTTAGATTTGCGACGTGCCGGTTACCGCGTGTGACTCGCAGGTCAAGAAGCTGCTCAACTGTTACGCCTTGCACGGGGTGTCGGGGTCGATGCGACCGCCCCGGGGGGATCGGCTTTGGACAGGGGATGGAGTTGGCGGCAGCCGTAAGGTCGCTGTCGCGCGCGGATTAGCAAGCTTGGGATCTCGCGCTTCGCGCTCGATTAGGTTGTCGCACGCGCTCGGGCCGGCCTGGGGTCAGCTGGTCTGCTCGCAAACCAACGTCGTTCGCGTCGCGCTGAGAGGAGCCCGGACCCGTAGGTACCCTCAAGCCCATGTACTCCATCTTCGACAACGGAAACCTCGTCGTCTCCTTCGACACGTCCGAAGAGGCGGAGAGCGCGCTTACGCGCATCGCCGCCGAGGAGTCGCAGCCGACTGACACCCTGATGCTCATCGCCTTCAATGACAGCGGCCATGCGATTGCCGGCTGCGTACCTGGCGAGTCACTGCCCGATCTCAAGCCCGTGGAAGCTAACGCGTAGGTGCGATCGACGCGAGGAACGCAGCTGGGCTCAACACCGTTAGGCCCTCGACATGCAGGTCACGGAGCAGTCCGTCACCGCTGATGAGGACATCGACGTTGGACTGGCGGGCGAGCGCGATGAGGTACTCATCGTTCGGGTCCGCAAACCCCACTGGCTCCGTGCCAGGGTCGGGGAGCTTAGTTGCGGCGGCCGCCAAGCCGGTGACCCAAGCGGTGCCGCGGTTGTTGTCAGTCCAGCGCTCTAGCTTCGGGTAGTCCAAGACTTTGCCGAGCTCAGCCAGCAGGTTCGGCGAAACGACCAGTTCGAACTTGCCGTCCCGCCATGCGTGTAGGAGTTGGCGCGGGGCGCGGTCAGATCGCCCTATGAAGGCCGACACCAGTACGTTGACGTCGAGAACGGCGCGGATCACGCCGCGCCGTCACGCGCGGCGTGCAATGCCTCGCGCGCGAGCGCCTCGGCCTCGGCCTCATCGAGCGGCCCTTGGGCGAGCGCTTCCTCAAACGCCTTGTCGCCGAGATACATCGTTAGTGCGTGCTCAACTACTTGCACGTCACTTTTCTCGGCTTGGGCGGCGTCGCGATCACGCGCGCGCCGGATCAGGTCCTCGTCTAGTGGGAGGTTGACCTTGCGGACCGTAGCCATGGGTTAAGCGTACTGCCGTAGCCCACGGGGTTCCCCGTGACGTGGGCTCGGCGCGGCCCAAGCGCGCGCGAGAACAGTTCATCGCGCCGACAGGCGCGATCCCCAGCTTCCGGGACCGCGCGCGGCAGCTACCTTCCGGCAACCGGTCAACGTCTCCCTTCCTAAGCCGGGCCCGCCCGCCGCTGCACGGCGGACGGGCCGGCGGCTAGGTGTTACTTCACGTTGATCGTCACCTTCGCGGTGCTCAGCGCAGAGCTCTTGGCACCCTTGGTGGCGGAGACGCGGCTGGTGTCGATTGCCAGGTACTCGCCGTTGTCCTCCTTGCCGGTGACGGGACTGGTCTTCTCCTTCAGCGTCCAGGGCGGGTTGTTCTTCTCCGCTCCGGTTCCCTCGAAGTCGGCGAGGCCGAAATCAGAGTCGTTGGAGATGACCAGCTGCTTGCCGCCGTCGATCGCCGCGACGCCCTCGATCTTGTCGTGGGAGTAGAACGCGTACTTGGAGTTCAGTGAGCCGAGCAGGGCGTTCAGGTCGAGGTCAAGCGAGGAGCTGACCGGGGTGATCCCGTTCTTCTTCAACAGGGCCTCAGTGTCAGCGCTCTGGGTTGCGCTCTTCTTGGAGTCGGCGCGGACCAGGCTCTCAATCGACTTGCCGTCGATCAACAGGCCGAGCGGGGTCTTGGCGCTCGCCTTGACGTCACCGGCGTAGCTCACCTTGTGGCCCGGATCCTTGACCGACTGCTTGGGCCCGACGTCGGTCGCGCCGGCGATGTCGATCTTGTAGAGGCGCTTGAACGCACCCTTGCCCGGGAAGTTCCCGTCGCGCTCGTCAACCAGGAAGGTGTGGTCAGAGAGGGCCGTCAGCTCGCTAATCGCACCCGAGTTCTGAGCCGGGTTGTGCAGCAGGTAGATGTACTCATGCTCGGCGCCGGTCTTCAGGTCGTAGGTGACGATCCGTGTAGCCGCCAGCTTCTTGGCCTTGGTGCTGCCGAGGTCGGGCTGGTTCAGCGCGGACTGGACGGCTGCGACCAGCTCCTTGCCGTCCGGGGTGATCGTCAGGCCTTCCAGGCCCTGGTTCGCGGTGCGGTAGCGCAGTTCCGGCGGGAGGCCGTCCTTGCCGGAGCTGAACGGGGACAGCCGCCCGATCTGATGGCCGGCGGCGTTGAAGTGGGTGATGAAGGGTCCGTACTCGTCAGAGACCCAGAACGTTCCGTCCGGAAGTGCCACGAGCCCCTCTGAGTCATAGCCGTTGGGATCCTGCTTTTGGACCTTGCCCGCCACATCCTCGATCTGCTCGCCGGTCGGGTTCTGTGAGTTCACTCGGCCGGAATACGGGTGGCCCTTGGCGTCGGCCAGGGGGATCCGCTTGACCAGCTTCGCGTCATTCCCGGTCAGCTTGAACAGCCCGATCGACGGGTCGAAGTTAGGGATCGGTTCCACCGCAAGGGAGGAGGAGATGGCGCTGTTGGACGAGCTGACGTTGGGACCGCGGTCCTCCAGCCCATACACGTAACCGGGATGGCCCGGGTCGGGGTAGACGGAGGAGCCGAAGCCGCCGCCGTTCAGCGAGACGCCGCCAAACTTGCCCAGGGACGGGACGTGATCGGTGTACAGGTGCACGGCGTTGGAGACGCTGTAGCTGAAGCTGTCCTTGCCCTTGTACCCAGATTTGGGCGTGTACTTGAAGGAGCCGTCAGGCGCGACCGTAAGCGAGCCGTGCTGGGGCTGGGTGTTTGCCGTCAGCGCCAGCGGGCCGCCGCTGCCCTTGGACAGAAGGCCCTGCTTAGCCGGTACGGACAGAGCGCCCTTGGCGCTGTAGGTGTGGTCTGCGGCGTGAGCCTTGGGGCTCGTTGAGGAGCGCGGCTGTGCCCCTACGGATGCTGCGCCCGCGAGGGCCAGCGTCGATGCCCCGGCGATCACTGCGGCGCGTCGGTTCCTGCGTGAGAGAGCCATCCAACCTTCCTTGCTCGGGTTCGGTCAGGTTTCCTGCGGGACTTATACAGGGCCGAGGCGCTCAGACGCGGGCACCCTCTAGGGTTGAGGCGAGCTTATGAAGATCATTTACACGCACACCGATGAGGCGCCGGCGCTGGCAACCCAGTCGCTTTTGCCGATCATCTCAACCTTCACCGCGACGGCCGGAGTCAAGGTCGAGACGCGCGACATCTCTCTTGCCGGCCGCATCCTCGCGCAGTTTCCCGAGCTGCTGACCGAGGCTCAGCGTGTGCCGGACGCGCTCACCGAACTGGGTGAGCTGGCCAAAACGCCGAACGCGAACATCATCAAGCTGCCGAACATCTCGGCCTCGGTACCGCAGCTGAAGGCCGCGATCAAGGAGCTCCAGGAGCAGGGCTACAAACTGCCCGACTACCCGGATGAGCCAAACAGCGACGCTGAAAAGGACGCGCGCGCACGCTATGACCGGGTCAAGGGCTCCGCCGTGAACCCCGTGCTGCGCGAGGGCAACTCCGACCGTCGCGCGCCCGCTTCGGTCAAGGCTTACGCGAAGTCACACCCGCACAAGGTCGGCGCGTGGTCCAAGGACTCAAAGTCCCACGTCTCCACGATGAGCGACGGGGACTTTCGCTCCACCGAGCGGTCCCTCACGCTCCCCGCTGAGACCACCGTGCAGATTGCGCACGTCGCCGCCGACGGCACCGTCACCGTGCTGAAGGACGAGCTCAAGCTCGAAGCCGGCGAGGTCCTGGACGCCGCGGTGATGCGCGCCAAGGCCCTGAACGAGTTCCTCGCGGCCCAGGTCGCGGACGCCAAGGAAAAGGACGTCCTGTTCTCCGTGCACCTGAAGGCGACGATGATGAAGGTCTCTGACCCGATCATCTTCGGCCACGCGGTCCGGGCGTTCTTCCCCGGCCTGGAAGCACCGGGCTGGAACCCCGATGACGGCCTTGGCGCGCTGCCCGAGGGCACCAAGCTCGACTACTCGAACAAGCCGAAGCTGGCGATGGTCAACTCGGACAAGGGCATCACCAACCTGCACGTGCCCTCGGACGTGATCATCGACGCATCAATGCCGGCCGCGATCCGCAGCTCCGGTCAGATGTGGAACGCCGATGACCAGCAGGAGGACACGAAGTTCGTGATCCCCGACCACAGCTACGCGCCGCTGTATCACGAGACCGTCGAGGACGCCAAGGCCAACGGCGCCTTCGACCCCGCCACGCTCGGCACCACGCCGAACGTCGGGCTGATGGCCCAGAAGGCCGAGGAATACGGCTCACACGACAAGACGTTCGAGATCGAAAGCGCGGGTCAGGTCCGCGTGGTCGACCCCGCGGGCAAGACCCTGCTCTCCCACGACGTCGAGGCCGGCGACATCTGGCGCGCCTGCCAGGCCAAGGACGTGCCGATCCGCAACTGGGTGCAGCTCGCGATCTCCCGCGCGAAGGCGACCGGCGCGCCGGCCGTGTTCTGGCTCGATGAGACACGCCCCCACGACGCGGAGATCCTCAAGAAGGTCCATGACGAGCTGGAAAAGCACGACACCAGCGGCCTGGAGATCCTGATCAAAGACGTCGGCGAGGCGACCCGTTACACGCTGGCCCGGGCCCGCGCCGGCAAGGACACGATCTCCGTCACCGGCAACGTGCTGCGTGACTACCTCACCGACCTGTTCCCGATCCTCGAGCTGGGCACCAGCGCGAAGATGCTCTCGATCGTCCCGCTGATCGCGGGCGGTGGCCTGTTCGAGACCGGCGCCGGCGGCTCCGCGCCCAAGCACGTCCAGCAGTTCCAGGAGGAGGACCACCTGCGCTGGGACTCACTCGGGGAATTCCTGGCACTCGCAGAGTCCCTCAACTTCCTGGCCGAGAAGACCAACAACAAGCGCGCCCGGCTGCTCGGAAAGACCCTGGACCAGGCCACCGGCAAGCTGCTGGAGAACGGCAAGTCGCCGTCACGCAAGGTCGGCGAGCTGGACAACCGCGGCAGCCACTTCTACCTCGCGCTGTACTGGGCCCAGGCACTGGCCGCCCAGACCGAAGAGCCCGAGCTGGCCGAGCAGTTCAAGTCACTGGCCGAGACGCTCTCAGAGCAGGAGCAGGAGATCACCCTGGAGCTCGACCTGATCCAGGGCACGCCCGTGGACATCGGTGGCTACTACCACCCGGACGCCAAGCTGACCGCCAACGCGATGCGCCCCTCCGAGGCGTTGAACAACGCGCTGGCGAACTTCAGCCGCGCCCGCAACGCGGTCTGAAGCTGAGACCGGCGCCTCGCAGTGGGCGCCGGTCTACTCCAGCATCCGCGCGATCTGGGCGATCAGCCGCTCAGGTGTCGGCAGGCGCTCGTCATTCTCGTCCGGGCGCAGCATGTGCCGGCGCGACGCGCGCGCCATGGCCGCGTCGATCAACAACAAGGCGATTGCCTCCGGGTCGGCCTTCGGGTTCACGCGGCCAGCCTCCTGCTCGGCGCGCAGGTGCGAGGCCAGGCTCGTGACGCCCTTGTGCGGGCCCAGGTCGTTCTCCTCGATATACGCGGCCAGGGATTGACCCAGTTCGCTGTCAGCCTGGGCGGCATGCATGATCGGGAGGAGGTCGGTGAAGAACTGCTCAAGCGCGTTGAAGCGGGCCCGGAGGATGTCAATCGGGGCCACGTCAAGTACCGGCTCCTCGGTCACCGCGGCCAGCGGCTTCATGCCGTACTCATAGACGGCGCGCAGCAGCCCCTCGCGGTCTCCGAAGTGGTAGTAGACGCTCGCGTCGGAGACCCCGGCGCGAGCCGCGACCTCGCGGCTTGTCAGCTTC
>JAFMRN010000326.1 GCA_017354065.1 Solirubrobacterales bacterium | reverse complement strand
ATCTAGTTCATGATGTGAATCCTCTCGTCGAAGGGCCTCAGGGATGCGGATCGCGCTGGGTGTGGACACGCTCTCCTACCACTGCCGGCTGGAGAACCACGAGATCGCCCTGGAGGACGTGCTCCGCGAGATAGCCGACCTCGGCGCGGCCTTCACGCAGTTCAACGCCTACCACGTCAGGGACAGGACGGACCGGTCGCTGGAGTCGTTGCGCGCGCTCGCCTCCGAGCTCGGCCTGGACATCACCCTGTCCGGAGACGTGTTGGGCCGGGCCGGCGACGGCGACACCGTCGACGACGGGCTGCGGCGGTTGCGGGACTGGATCCGGCTGGCCGAGACCGTCGGCAGCCCGTTCGTGCGGGTCTCCTCCGGCTTCTACCGCGCCGAGCTCTACGCCTTCCCGGAGCGCATCGCGGCCGAGCAGCGCTACCTCATCGACACCCTGCGCCGCGCCGTCGAGGTGCTGCCCGGTGACACCCAGATCCTGCTGGAGAACCACTCCGACTTCACCGGCGAGGAGTACAGCGAGATCATTCAGGGGGTCGACAGCCCCCGGGTCGGGGTCTTCCTCGATCTGATCAACCCGATCTCGTCGCTGCAGGACCCGCTGACCGTGGTCCGCCAGCTCGCCCCGCTGGCGCCGTCCGGACACGTCAAGGACTTCCGGCTGGTGTCCCAGTACGTCGAGGACAAGTTCCACCGGCGCGGGTTCGACGTGCGGTGGTGCTACCCCGGCGAGGGGGTCGCGGACCTCACCTCGCTGGTGGGCGTGCTGACCTCGACGCCCCGTCCGGACGGGGACGCGCCGTACCGGCTCTCGGTCGAGGGCCTGGACAACTATCCGGGAGTCGCGGACCAGCGAGAGCGCCTGGCCGCCTCCCTCGAGCTGCTGAAGACCCTGATCAATCAACCAGGAGGTGCGTCATAAACCCCTCCCCACGGCTAAAGCCGGGGGATTTCCGGCTCAGACCGCACCATCGCATCCTCGGAAGGAGTTGAGCAGTGTCTTACGTCGTCAGCACCGGCATGGCCGGGTTCTGCCATGGCCAGGATCACTCTGGCGGCGTTCCGGTCGCGCTCGGCGGTGTGCCCGCAGTGGTCGCACCGGAAGGTTCGTTCGGCCAGCGTAAGCCGTTGCTTGGCTATCGCGAAGCAGCTCGCGCAGGTCATGGTGGTGTAGGCGGGCGGCACCAACACCACCTTCCGGCCCGCCCGCTTGCCTCGTTCGATCAGTTCTCGTTTGGCGGCACTGATGGCCGCATCAGCCGCTTTGCGGGCCATCGTGGACCGCGCCAGGAATCGTGGTCGGAAGTCCTCCACGGCGATTGTCTGGTGATTATCGACTATGCCGCGCGTCCACTGTCGCGCGGCATAGGTGTTTTGCCGGGCGGCTTTCTTGGCCAGCTTCGCGGCCTGGCGCTTTGCCCGCTGGTATCCCTTCGACGGGGGCTGCCCGCGAGTGCGGCGGCGCCGGGCCATTTTTCGCTGTGCCCGCGCGAGTTCGGCGGCGCACCGTTTCCGGTAGCCCCCGTAGGGCAGGTCATAGGCGGGATCGGTAGTCGTGGCGGTCGCGCTCACGCCCCAGTCGATACCGATCGCGGCGTCGGCATCGGGCGCTGCTTCGACTTCGCGGCGGACCACGAACGACGCGTACCAATACCCGAGGCAGTCCCGGTAGACGCGCACGCTCGTCGGCTCGGATGGAAGCTCACGCGACCAAACGATCGGGATGAACACGCCACCGGGCAGCCGCAACCGGTGTTCGCGGATCGTGAATCGTCGTCATGCCCACTCTGTGGACCAACAGCTACTTCGTCGCCACCGTCGGCGGCGCAACCTTGGAGGTCGTCAAGCACTATGTCGAGAACCAAAAGAACGTTTGAGCCCCCTCACCTCCCCATGGTCAAAACCAGGGGCTTCTCCGGGATTTTCTGATGAGGACGCGACTCGTGACAGCCGCCGGCGCAGTCGGGCTACTGGCACTGCTCACGGCCTGTGGGGGAGTGGCCACCCAGAACCAGTCGGGCGGTGAGCTCAAGTGCGGCGACACCGTCAGCATCGGCGCGCCGTACCCGCTCAGCGGGGTCTGGGCGGAGAACGGGCAGAACTCGCTCAACGGCATGCAGCTGGCGGCCGAGCAGATCAACGCGGCCGGCGGGATCAAGGCCCTGAACGGCGCCAAGATCAAAATCGTGAGCAGCGACACCAGCTCGGACAACCCCGGCCAGGCCAAGGCCGTGACGGAGAACCTGCTGCAGAGCGGGACCATGTCCGCCGTGGTCGGCTCGTACCTGAGCAGCATGACGCTGACCACGGTGATCGCCACCGAGACCAAGAAGGTCCCGCTGCTCACCCAGTCCTTCGTGGACGAGCTGACCCAGAAGGGGTACCGGTACCTCTTCCAGCTCCCGCCGAAGTCCTCCTCGTTCGGCGGGGAGACGGTGAAGGACGTCAAGGCCGTCTACGCCCACCAGAACCGTCAGCTGCGCTCCCTCGCCGTGGCCGGCAGCGACGACGCCTCCACCAAGGCGCAGACCGCGGGCACGGTCGCCGGGGCCAACGCCCAGGGCGTCGCGGTGGCCCAGCAGCTGAACTTCCCCAACGGGCTCAGCGACGCGTCCCCCGTGGTCAGCAAGCTGGCCGACGCCAAGGCGGACCTGATCGTGCTCGGCGGCAACGTCTCCGACCTTTCGCTGATCATCAAGGGCCTGCGGGCCAGGGGGGTGACCACGCCGATCGCGTCCGAGGGCGGTGGCGGCGCGCTCACCCCGCAGTTC
>JAFMRN010000116.1 GCA_017354065.1 Solirubrobacterales bacterium | reverse complement strand
GCTGGTCCTGACGGGCGCGGTCGACACGCTCGATCTGAAGGGCCAGTACCGCGGAGTCACCGGGGTCGGACAGCCCGCGGACCCGGCCCTGTATGAACGGCTCGTCGCCGCCTTCCCGCAGGCCTGGCTGGAGGATCCCGACCTGGACACGTCTCCGGACGCGGCGGCCGCGCTGTCGGGGGCCGAGCAGCGGATCACCTGGGATGCCCCGATCCACTCGGTCGAGGACATCGCCGCGCTGTCAGTGAGGCCGCGGATGGTGAACATCAAGCCCTCCCGGATCGGGTCGCTTCCCAAGCTATGTGAGGCCTACGACTACTGTGTGGCCAACGGGATCGACGCCTACGGCGGCGGCCAGACGGAGCTTGGCGTCGGTCGCGGGCAGGCCCAATATCTGGCGGCGCTGTTCCACCCGGACGCGCCGAATGATCTGGCGCCGGGTGGGTACAACAGCCCGGACCCGCCGGCGGGGCTGCCCCGCAGTCCGCTGGTGGCGGACTTCAGCGCGCCCGGCTTCCGCTGGCCCGGGGTTGAGTAGCTCAGCCGTTGACGGGCCGCGCGAGGGTCAACGCGTACAACCCCTCAGGATCTGACATCAGCTCCACCGGTTCCAGTCCGGCGGTCCGCAGGTCCGCTTCTATACGAGCGCGTGTGAATTTGGCGCTGATCTCCGTCCGGATCTCCTCACCCTCGGCGAAATCAACCTGCAGATCCAGCGCGTCGATCCGGACCTGGCAGGCGTGTTGGGCGGCCAGGCGCATCTCAAGCCATTCGCGGTCACGGTCAAAGCGCGCCACGTGGGCGAAGTTCTCCACCGGGAAGTCCGCTTCCAGCTCCCGGTTGATGATCTCCAGGACGTTGAGGTTGAAGGACGCCGTGACGCCGGCCGCGTCGTCATAGGCGGCCTCAATCACGTGCGGGTCCTTGACCAGGTCGGTGCCGAGCAGCAGATGGTCGTCGGGGCCCATCATGTCCGCGATCGAGCCCAGCAGCCGGCGCCGCGGCTCCTCGACGAAGTTGCCGATGGTGCCCCCGAGCAGGGCGATCAGGCGCCGGGTGTCGGTGGCCGCCGGCTCCAGCATCATCAGGTCGGCCTCAAAGTCACCCACGACACCTTCGATCCCGGCCAGTTCCGGGTACTCAAGCGCCAGCCGCTGCGCGGTGTCGCGGACGATCTGTTCCTCGATGTCGAAGCCGACGTACGTGCGCAGCGTTCCGTTTGCGTTCAGCGCGTCCATCAGGACGCGCGTCTTGGCTGCCGTCCCGGACCCGAGCTCGACCAGCTCAGCCGCGTCCGTCAGCGCCGCGATCCGGTCCGCTTCGCGCTCGAGGATCGCGCGTTCCGTACGGGTCGGGTAGTACTCGGGGAGGGTGCAGATCCGGTCGAACAGCTGGGAGCCGAGCTCGTCATAGAGATGCTTGGGCGGGAGCTCCTTGAGCGGCTTCTGGAACCCGGCGCGCACGTCATCAGCCAGCGTGCTGGCACCGGCGTCGGGCCCGCGTAGCACGCGGACTGAGGGGGTGAGCGCGGAACTCATTTCGCGTCCGCCGCCAACCTCAGGCCGGAGAAGATCTGGCGGCGCTGGGGCAGATCCCAGTTGCGGAAGGTTGTGTTGACCGTCCGCGCGCGGGCAGCCCAGGAGCCGCCGCGCAGGACCCGGTAGTTCGGGCCGAAGAACTGCTCGGAGTACTCGCGATAGGGGAACGGTTTGAAGCCGGGATACCCGCGGAACTCGCTGGCGGTCCATTCCCAGACGTCGCCGATCAGCGCGTTCAGTCCACTGGCCGAGACGCCGTTCGGGTAAGAGCCGGCCGGCAGCGGGCGGCCGGCTGCCTGGTCCACGTTTGCCAGATCGGCTGAGACGGGCTCGGCACCCCACGGGTTGGAGCGCTGGCGTCCGGCGGGATCGCAGGTGGCCGCCCATTCCCACTCCTGCTCGCTCGGCAGGCGCTTTTGGTGGAACTTGGCGAAGGCCTCCGCTTCAAAGAAGGAGACGTGTACGACGGGGGCGTCGCGGTCGATCGGCTCCAGCCGGTCAAGCACCCAGTGGTGGTGATCGTCGCTCCAGTGCAGCGGCCGCTGCACGTCTTCCTCGCGGCGCCAGGCCCAGCCGGCCTCTGACCACAACTCGTTGTTTCGGTAACCGCCGGTTGCTATGAAGTCTTGCCAGTCACCGTTGGTAACGGGGGATCGGCCGATCTGAAACGGGCGCAACTCAACCTCGTGACGTCCGCGCTCGTTGTCATAGGCAAAGCGTCCTTCCGGGGCGCCGATCCGCGCGGTGCCGCCGGGGATGTCGATCAGGTCCAGGCCGGTGACCGCGTTGTTCGCTGCCGTGTTGGCGGGTGTTGGCCTGAAGGGTCCGGGCAGGTGCGCGAGCTGTGCGGTCTGGAGCATCGTCTCGTTGTGCTGGTGCTCGTGGCGGACGATCAGCTCGAGCCGGTCCGAGGTGAGCGCGGCCGGACGACGCTCCGGCGTCTCCCAGACGCTGTCAAGCAGCTCCAGCGTCTGCGCGCGCACGGCCTCCTGGTAGGCGAGCGCCCCGTCCAGGTCCAGCATCGGCAGTGAGCCGCGGTTGGCCCGCGGGGTTTCGTCGGCGTCGTACACCGCCATCAGCTCGGGACGCACCATCGAGCGCTCAAAGGTCCGTGAGACCCACAGATCCTCGAACGCGGCGATGTGCCCGAGGTCCCAGACAAGCGGGCTCATCAGGGGGGAGTGGACCGTCTGCAGCTGATCGGTTGAGAGCGGCTCGATCAGCTTGTTCGTGCGCTCGCGTGCTTCGCTCAGCGCTTCACAGGCCTCTCCCAGGCCCGGGGTGACATCACGCGGTTCTGTGGTCCCGGAGGTCACGACTCCCAAAACGCTACAGAGTTGGTCTGCCAGTTTCTGTCCGCATTCACGATCTGGCCCGATTTGGCTTTATCGGGATTCCGGTGCGGCCGTTCAGCTGATCCGGACGGTTGCCAGCACGCTGTCCTCGACGCGGTGCAGGTCGGCGTACAGGCTGTCCGGGTCCGTGTGCAACTTGTAATCCCAGACCGCCGCCCAGACGCCCAGGGTCAGGAATGACAGCCCCAGGTACTTCCCGAAGCTCCGCTGCTTACCCGGACTCCGGCTGTAGTGGATCGGTACGCGCACGATCCCGAGCTTCAGCCAGATCCGGGAGAGCCGGTCATCAAACTCCTGCTCCAGCAGCTCGGCGTCTGACCAGTAGCGGTTCATGCGGTGGATCACGAACAGGCCGTACAGCCCCAGGGTGGCCAGGCTCAACAGCAGCGACCGGCCCGCTCGGATCGGTGCGAGCGTCTCCGTGTAGGCGCGCTCCAGTTTGGTCTCCAGCTCCAGCAGCTCGCTGTGTACGAGGTGGATCTGACCCTGGCTCTTGGAACGCCGCCGGGTCCATTCCAGCAGCGCCCCGTAGTAATCGCGTTTGCGGGCGGAGAAGCTGTCGATCCGCGTGATCCGCTTCACGAGCACATACAGCGCGTAGGTGCCGAGCGTGACCCAGGCGAGCAGCAGGGCGTAGAGCCACCAGTTGACGAGCTTGACGTCGGTTTCATAGCGCTCCTTGATGGAGCGGTCGAGCCGCGTGATGCTGGGGATCGGATTCGCCCGTGGACCCGCGAACTGATCGGTTGGGCCGATCGCGATCGGCCCGCCCCGATGGGCGCGCAGCTCGTAGTCCAACATCGCACATCCCCCGTCTGTTGTTTCTAGCGGCCGGTTCAGATTACCAGAAAGGTGTTTTACGACTTCCGGGATTTGCGGTCGCTGCGGGGTTTTCGAGGGGTATATGCCTTGACAGTTATATGCTTATAAGGAAATATATGTCTCGTGAGCGTCGCCGCATTCCGCGTCCTGGGAGACCCCAAGCGCGCACAGATCCTCGATCTGCTGCGTGACGGTGAGCGCCAGGTCGGCCAGCTGGTGGAGCAGCTCGGCCTGTCCCAGCCGGCGGTTTCCAAGCACCTGCGGGTGCTGCGTGAGGCCGGCCTGGTGGACGTGCGGACAGACGCTCAACGGCGCCTCTACAGCGTCCGAACCGAGCCGTTGGTCGAGCTGGACGCTTGGCTGGAGCCCTACCGCCGGATCTGGGAGCAGCGCCTGGACAAGCTCGAAGCACACCTCGAACGTAGGAGGGCCACGCCCGATGACTGACGCAAAACTGGTTGGAGATGGCGCCAAGCCGGCCGTACGGCTGGAACGCGAGCTCCAAGATCCGCCCGCCACCGTTTGGCTGGCGCTGACCGACCCGGCACGATTGCGGGACTGGTTTCCCTGCGGGGTGGAGGTCGAGGGTGGCGAGTGGCGTGTCGGCGCCGCTTTGAGGTTCCCGTTTCCGCCTGAGGTGATCGAGATGACCCTGACCGGCAAGGTCCTGGTTGTCGACGAGCCCCACGAGCTGTCCTACACCTGGGGAGATGAGACGCTGTCATTCCAGCTGGTTCCGCTGGCCGGCGGCGGTACCAGGCTGGTGCTCACAGATGAACTGTCCGCGGGGATCGCGGCGCGGAATGCCGCTGGCTGGGAGCACTGTCTGGACCGGCTCAGCGGTAAGGAGTCGGCCTCCTGGCAACAGCTCTTTGGCGGCTACTCGCGTATGTTCGAGCCTGAGCTCGGACCCCAGGAGGGCCCGCCCGCCGAGTACAAGGGAGACGTCGACGCCGTGGCCTGAGGACCGTCAGGGGCGGTTGCGGCCGTGCTTGTCGTGGGCGTCGACCCACTCTTCGGCCACCACCGCCGCGGACAGTGAGATGTCGCCACACAGCGCCGTTGCCGCCACGATCTCCGCCAGCTTCTGGGCCTTGCCGGCGCCGTAGCAGTCCAGCAGCTCTAGGCACTCGCGCTGGGTCGCCAGCCCGGTGCCGCCGCCGTAGGTGCCGACGATCAGGGACGGGATGGTGAGCGCGTAGTAGTAGTCGCCGTTGGGCAGCAGCTCCGCGAACGCGTACGCGGTGGAGGACTCCGCAACGTTCGCGACGTCCTGGCCGGTTGCGATGAACATCGCCGTGATGCCGTTCGCGGAGTGCGAACCGTTGTTGTTGGCGCCGGCCATGTTCGCGCCCTGGGTGGAGATCAGGCGGGAGCGGGCCAGCTTCTCAGCGGACGTGTGCATCACCCGCTGGAGCAGTGCGTCCGGGATCGTCGCCTCGGCGATCACCCGCTTGCCGCGCGTGCGCAGCATGTTGATCTGTGACGCCTTCTTGTCGGTGTCCATGTTGGAGGACAAGATGAAGCGCTCGATCTTCTCCGGGTACTGGTCGACGATCCAGCGGCACGCCGCTTGGGTCGCCTTGCCGGTCATGTTCTGGCCGGCGGCGTCCCCGGTGCTGTAGTTGAAGCGCGTGTACAGAAAGCGTGCGGCCGGGTACTGCTCGATCTCGAGCAGCTTCCCGGAGCTGGTCGTCGACTCGGCTGCCTGGGCGACCTCGGGGAAGTGCTCGGTCAGCCAGCTGGCGAAGCGCTGTGCCTCGCGCGCGCTCGCGAACAGGAACACCGGCGCGCGCTGCATGTGGTCCTTGACCACCGTTGTCCGTACCCCGCCGGCCTCATGCAGCAGCCGCATCCCCCGGTTGTAGCTCGCCACGAGCGTGCCCTCCGCGGTGGCCAGCGGCACGTAGAAGTCGCCGCGTGCGTGCTCGCCGTCGACGCGCAGGGGGCCGGCGAGCCCGATCGGCACCTGGGCGGCGCCGAGGAAGTGCTCTACGTTGCCCCGGGTTACCGCGGGGTCGAAGGAGTAGCGCTGGACGTGCTCGAGCGCAGTCCCGGTCTGTTCGCGGATGAACCGCGCACGCGCTGTGGCGGCCTCGCGTGTGAAATCGTTCTCGCGGTCACGCGGAATAGGTACACGCGCGCGAGGCTGGTTGTCGGCGGTCATGCTGGGGCTCCTTGCGTTGCCTGTGTCCGGGCGACGATCAGGTCCAGGATCCGGGTCCACAGCTGGCGGGGGAGGTGATGGCCCATCTCCGGGACCATTTCCAGCCGGGCGCCTGGGATTGCGGCGGCCGTCGCCTTCCCGCCCGACGGTCGCACGAGCGGGTCCTTGGTGCCGTGGATAACGGTGGTCGGAACCCTGAGCTGGCGTAGCTGTTTCGTGCGGTCAAGGGCGCTGGTGATAGCCGCCAGCTGACGTGCCGGACCGGCCGGATGGACGCCGCGCTCCCAGGCAAGCTCGCCGAGCTTGGCGCTCACCTCCGGGTCCGGTGGGTACACGCGCGAGCCGATCTGCTCCCACGTTTTGATGAAGTCGGCGATCCACTCAGCCCGGTCGCGTGGCCGCTTACGGAACAGCGCGAGCATCTGGCGCGGGGTCGGCTGGCCTACCCAGCGGTTGCCGGTGGTGGACATGATCGAGACCAGCGAACGGACCTTCTCAGGGTGGTTGATCGCCACCAGCTGGGCGACCATCCCGCCCATCGACATGCCGACGATGTGGGCGTCTTTGATCTCGAGGCAGTCCAGCAGCGCGACGCTGTCATCGGCCAGATCGGCCAGGGCGTAGGGCGCGGACTTGCCGCTCAGCATCTGGAGCGGCTTTGGCACGGGAGCGTCATGCAGCACCGTGGAGCGTCCGGCGTCGCGATTGTCGAAGCGGATCACCCAGTGACCGCGGTTCGCCAGCAGCTCGCAGAAGTCGTCCTCCCACAGCAGCATCTGCTGGGAGAGACCCATGATCAACAACAGCGGCGGGTCCTCGGGGCTGCCGAACGTCTCATAACAGAGGTCGATTCCGTTGCAGTGCGCGAACTGCTCGCCGGATCTGGTGATCGTTTTGGACATTTCTTCACCGTATCCGTCGGGTGGGTGGACACGCGTGACCACCCCTTTGATGGGGTGGTCACCGGTCGGTGATGGCCCCTTGGCCGGTCCTGCGGGTCCGACGCCGCACGTGGCACGGAGGTCCCATAGGTACACGAAAACCACAAAAGCCGGTTGTCGTGAAGGTTTGCTGTCGTACACGGAACACACAAACGTTGTGGCGAAAAAGGTTGTCTGTACTGCGGGTATAAGCCGGGTTGGTCGGCTCTTGTGCGCGCTTTTGACCTGTGCTAACCATCAGGCCATGGGTCGCGCAAGCACTCAGGAGACACGCATTCGCGCAGCCGCTGAAAGGCGGCGGACCGCGAAAGGCCCGCTTCTGTCTTTGCCTGCCCGTTTGTTGCTCACGGCCCTTGTGCTGGTCGGTTCGCTGCTTGCGAGCGCGTCTGGTGCTCTGGCTGCTGGTTCGCCTGTGAGCGGTTTGTCTCAGGCGGCTGAGTCGGCGGGTCAGGGTTTGTCCCAGACTGTGGGGAAGGTTGTTCCGCAGCAGTCTGCTGGTTCGAGCACACCGTCCTCCACGCCGGCGGCCTCGCCGAGCGCGAGTCAGCCGGCCGGTTCCTCGAG
>JAFMRN010000012.1 GCA_017354065.1 Solirubrobacterales bacterium | reverse complement strand
CCTGACCGAGCACGGTGAGCGCGGTATCCGCGCGATCGGCGGCCGCCACAGCGCGATGAAGCTGCTGGAGAGCACCGACCCGGGACTCGATGTCCCCACGCTCACCGGGCTGCTGGAGTCTCGCGCTAACCGGCCAGCGAGCTGACCCGCCAGCCCGCCGAGGTCTTGGTCAGCACCAGCGTCGCCGCGGTCGTCTTCTGGCCCTTGGCCTGGGTGATCGTCGGCACGCTCGCACGGTCGCCCCGCACGCTGATCCTGCTGTCCATCACCATGCGCGGGTCCTGGAGCGTGCCCCAGCCGCTCAGCTTCATCGCCTGCTGACAGCTGAGCCCGGCCTTAGTCACCAGATCCTCGATCAGCTGCGGCGCCAGCACCTGGGTGCAGATCGTCTGAAAGTCGTGGTGGCTGACGGCCGTTGCCAGCTGCATGACCTTGCTCCGCACCTGGCTTGTCTGCGACTTGGCACCGCACCCGGCGAGCAGGGCGATTGCGCTCAGGATCGCGACGTACACAAACCCACGCCGCCGGGCGATGCACAGCATGCGGGTTAAATCTAGTCCTCCCCAGGCGCGATCAGATCCCGGGGGTCGAGATCAAGCGTCGTGGCGATGCGCTCCAAACTGCGCAGCGTCAGGTTCCTCTCACCACGCTCGACACCGCCCATGTAGGTGCGGTGAACGCCGAGTTCGGCGGCCAGCGCCTCCTGGCTCAACCCTCGCTCAACTCGGTAGACGCGCAGATTGCGCCCGACAGCCCGCTGAAGCTCACCTAGGGGCGTTTTCGGATGCTTCTGCAATGTCTTTCTCTCCTGGAATCAGCGTGCTAACGGTCGTGGCGCTCGGCGCGCAGGCCGAAGCATAGGGCTAACGGACCGATGGTTGGACATTAAGCCTCCATGTAGTTCCCCCGCAACGGGTCATAGTTCATAGAAATGTCATTTCGGGCGGCAATGATCCCGAGCGCATGCTGCTGTTGATGCTTTTCGCCCTGATCGCCGGGGCCGGTACGGCGATCACCCCGTGCGTGCTACCGGTGCTGCCGGCGCTGCTGTCCGCCTCAGCACTCGGCGGCCGCCGCCGGCCGCTGGGGATCGTGCTCGGCCTGGCCGTGACCTTCACGATCGCGATCGTCGCGCTGACCCAGCTGGTCAACGGCGTAGGGCTCGGCAAGAGCACCACGCGGACGCTCGCGATCATCGTGCTGATCGGCTTCGGCGTCGTGCTGATGGTCCCGAGCCTGTCCCAGCGCGTCCAGGCGCCGCTGTCACGGCTGGCGCGCTTTGGCCCGAAAACGCGCGGCGACGGCTTCATCAGCGGCCTCGGCGTCGGCGCGGCGCTGGGCTTCGTCTGCGCGCCGTGCGCGGGTCCGATCCTCGGCGCCGTGATCGGGGTCAGCGCCTCACCCGGCGGTCCGAGCGTCCGCGCGGTCGTGATCGCGGTCACCTACAGCGTCGGCCTGTCCGCGGTGCTGCTCGCATACGGCTTCGGCGGACGCGCCGTGCTCACCCGGATCCGCAAGGTCGCCAGAGGCCACGTTGTGGAGACCGTACTGGGCCTGGTGCTGGCGGCGACCGGCTTCGCGATGGCCTTCAACCTCGATGTCCGCTTTGAGAACGCCCTGGCCAAGAGCTTCCCCTCCTTCGACCCGACCAACGGGCTGGAGCAGTCTGCCGCCGTGCAGAACCGCCTGGCGGCGCTGCGCCCCGCCTCCCGCTTCAAGACCGCTGCCGATACGCTCCCGGACAAGGGCCAGGCACCGGATTTCACAGACACCCAGCGGTGGTTCAACAGCCCGCCGCTGTCGCTCAAACGCCTCCGCGGCAAGGTCGTGCTGGTCGACTTCTGGACCTACACGTGCATCAACTGCATCCGCACGCTGCCGTTCGTCAAGGGGCTCTATCACCAGTACCACCGCTACGGCCTGGAGGTCGTCGGGGTTGAGACGCCCGAGTTCACCTTTGAGCAGAACGCCGCCAACGTCGCCCAGGCGATCAAGAGCGACGGGATCGAATACCCGGTCGTTCAGGACAACCGCTATGGCACCTGGAACGCGTACCAGAACGAGGCCTGGCCGGCCGAGTACCTGATCGACGCCGACGGCGAGGTCCGCCACACGCAGTTCGGGGAGGGCGACTACAGCCAGAGTGAGGACGCCGTCCGTACCCTGCTGCGCGCGGCCGGCGCCAAGCACCTGCCGCCGCGGATGACCGCGCATGCGGTGATGGCCTCCAGTCAGCTCGGCACGCCTGAGACCTACCTGGATCCCCAGCGTGCCCAGGGCTTCGTCGACCCCCCGAAGCCCGGCACCCACTACTACCACGCCCCGAACGGGCAGATCGGCCTGAACCAGTGGGAGCTCGAGGGCAGCTTCGCCGCCAACTCCCAGGGCATCACGCCGACGGGCGCCCGCGGTTATGTCGCCGGCGGCGTCCAGGCCCAGAACGCGTACCTGGTGATGACCGCGCGCGGAACACAACGCGCCCGCGTGCTGGTCAACGGCAAGCCGGGCGTCGAGCGGGGAAGCGACGTAGATTCCCGCGGGTACGTGACCGTCAAGGGGCAGCGCCTCTACAACCTCGTGAAGCTCCGCGGTGACCAGCGCTTTTCCCTGACGGTCGAGCTGCCGCACGGGATCACGGCATACGACTTCACGTTCGGTTAGAAACCTCCTACTAATATGAGCCCGATGGAGGGCTCAACGGAGGTTCGCAGTTGGCTGCGCTGCTATCGCTGCTGGTCTCAGAACCTCGAAGTTCAGGTCCACTACGAGGGCATCCACCGCATCGACCCGGTCTCGGGCGAGCGGGCAGAGGTCGTCGATGAGATGCAGGAGGCGGTTGTCCAGTGCCTTGAGTGCATGCACGACCAGCCGCACCTGGGCTTCCACAACGGACGCGTAGAACCGATCGAGGACCGCTGGGAACGGATGATCGTCGGGACCCCCTGGGTGGCGTCATGCACCGTCACGGTCGAGGCGGACGACGTGGAGACCTGCTCGGGCCCCGAAGCCGGCGACGCGCTGGCCTACGCGTCCTTCGGCGATCACGGCACCCGCGAGTTCTTCACGCACGTGCGCTTCCACAAACATGAGGAGGAGCGCATCGTCGTGCACCTGCTGGTCGAGCTCTACGCGCGCTCCCAGGAGGAGGCGACCGAGGTGCTGGAAGAGGCCGCACGCGGTCTGCTGGTCGTCACTAGCCTGGCGGAGGAGTCTCGACCGCCGGCCTCGACCGGCCGCGAAGCGCACTGAGCTCCAGCACCACCAGCGCCAGCGCGACCGGGACGGTCGCCGGCAGCTCGGGGACCGCGAAGAACAGCAGGTCGAACAGCGCCGCGATCACCAGCGTTACTGCTGCGGCGGTTCTTTGTGAATCGAACCGCCGCGCCCAGACGCTCCCCAGGAGCGCCGCCACGAACAGGTCGCCGTAACCGAGGTTCATCGACCCGAACGTCTCGGACTGCAGCTGTGGCAGCCCGTGACCGGGGGCGGCGGCGACCAGCACGTCGTTGGGGCTCTGCAGCAGGTCTGAGGCCACCAGCCAGGTGTCGACGCCGGCCATCGCCACGATCCCCAGCATCAGCCATACAGGCGGCGTGACCGCCGCCAGCAGCACCCCGAGGGTCACGCAGGAGAGCGCTGTGAGGAGCGCGCCGGCCCCCTGCCCCCAGAGGCTGTCAGGGGTGCGCCAGGCGAGCAGGAACAACCCCGCCGCCAGGGGCACGAGCCACCAGCGCGCGCCGTGCATCAGCCAGCCGAGTGCTACGGCCGCCAGCAGCGGCACGGCGATCAGCGCCAACCACGTCAGGAAGCCTGCGCTGGAGGTTGCGTCGCGCAGCAGAAAGATCACCCCCACCACCGATGCCGCGGGGATCAGCGCCCAGCCGCGGCCGCTGACGCACTGGAGGGCGCCGGTAAGCCGCGGCCCCGCCCGCCTTGGGGCGGCCACCACCCCGGCTTGGAGCCCGAGCAGCGCGGCGTCTGAGGGGATCATTCCCAGCACACCAGACAGCGTACTTTTGGGAACTAAGCAAACCGCAAGCCCACCCGGGCCGATGCTGTGGCGGCGCAGCTCGGGCCGGCCTGCCACGGCGACGCACCGGTGCGGCCGAGCCCAAAGCCGGCCGCACCGCCCGGCTAGCCCAAACGGGCCTTCAGCGCCTCAAGCTGCTTGCTCAGCTCGGCCGGCAGCTTGTCACCGAACTTGGCGTAGTGCTCGCCGACCAGCTCGAGCTGGTGTTTCCAGCCCTCGGTGTCGACAGTCAGGATCTCCTTGAAGTCGTCCTGGTCGATGTCCAGGCCGGTCAGGTCGATCCCGCCCTCACCCTCCACCGGGGGCAGGTAGCCGAGCGCGGTCTCCACGGCCTTGGCGGTGCCGGCCACACGACCGACGATCCAGGCCAGCACGCGGCTGTTCTCGCCGAATCCGGGCCACATGAAGCGACCGTCGTCACCGCGGCGGAACCAGTTCACGTAGAAGATCTTCGGCAGCTTCGCGCCTTCGGTCTCGCCGACCTTCAGCCAGTGGGCGAAGTAGTCGCCCATGTGGTAGCCGCAGAAGGGCAGCATCGCGAACGGGTCGAAGCGCAGCTCACCGACCTTGCCGGCCGCCGCGGCGGTCTTCTCCGAGCTCATGATCGAGCCGAGGAACACGCCGTGCTCCCAGGACAGCGACTCATGCACCAGCGGCACGGTCGTCTTGCGGCGGCCGCCGAACAGGAACGCGTCGATCGGCACGCCCTTGGGGTCCTCCCACTCGGGCGCGATCGACGGGCACTGACCGGCGCCGACCGTGAAGCGGCCGTTGGGGTGCGCGGCCGGCGTGTCGGCGGCCGGGGTCCAGTCCTCGCCCTTCCAGTCGGTCAGGTGGGCGGGCGGCTGCTTGGTCAGCCCTTCCCACCAGACGTCGCCGTCATCGGTGGCGGCGACGTTCGTGTAGATCGTGTTGCCGGCATCGAGCGTGTGCAACGCGTTCGGGTTGGTCTCCTCGCCGGTTCCCGGCGCGACGCCGAAGAAGCCGAACTCCGGGTTGATCGCGTGCAAACGGCCGTCCTCGGCGAACTTCAGCCAGGCGATGTCATCGCCGATCGTCTCGACCTTCCAGCCGGGCAGCGTCGGCACCAGCATCGCCAGGTTCGTCTTGCCGCAGGCCGACGGGAACGCGGCGGCGATGAAGCGGACCTCGCCCTCGGGGCTGGTCAGCTTCAGGATCAGCATGTGCTCGGCCAGCCAGCCCTCGTCGTGGGCCATGACCGAGGCGATCCGCAGCGCGAAGCACTTCTTGCCGAGCAGCGCGTTGCCGCCATAGCCCGAGCCGAACGACCAGATCTCGCGGGTCTCCGGGTAGTGGACGATGTACTTGGTGTCGTTGCAGGGCCAGGGCACGTCCTGCTCCCCCTCGGCCAGGGGTTTACCAACCGAGTGGACGCAGGGCACGAACTCGCCGTCCGGACCCAGGGCGTCCAGCGCGGCCTGGCCCATGCGGGTCATCAGCCGCATCGACACGACCACGTACGGGCTGTCGGTCAGCTCCACGCCGATGTGGGAGATCGGCGAGCCGATCGGGCCCATGCTGAAGGGAACGACGTACATCGTGCGGCCCTTCATCGAGCCCTTGAACAGCCCGTTCAGCTCGGTCCGGATCTTGTCCGGGGCGACCCAGTTGTTGGTCGGCCCGGCGTCCTCCTCGCGCTCGGAGGCGATGAACGTGCGGTCCTCGACCCGGGCCACGTCACTCGGGTCAGACAGGGCCAGGTAGGAGTTCGGCCGCTTGGCGTCAGACAGCTTTTGGAAGGTCCCGGCCTCCACCAGCTGCTGGGCCACGCGGTCGTACTCGGCTTCCGAACCATCGCACCAGTAGATCTCGTCGGGCTGGGTCAGCTCGGCGATCTCTTCCACCCAAGCCTTCAGCTTGGAGTTGGTGGTGGTTGCCTGTGTTGGCTTGTCTGGTGCGCTGTTCGGCATTCGGCTCTCCCCTTATGCAGAAGGGTTCTTCTTGGGAACGAGGACGAGCCGCTTGAACTCTGCGACCAGCACACCGTCCTGGTTCAGAACCTTCGTGTGGACCTTGACGATGCCGCGGTCCGGCTTGGACCGTGACTCCTTGACCTCAAGTACCTCGGTCTCGACGAACAGTGTGTCGCCGTGGAAGACCGGGTTCGGGTGCGAAAGCTCCTCGGTTGCCAGGTTCGCGATCGCCTTGCCGCTGATGTCCGAGACGCTGATGCCCAGCGCCAGCGAGTACACGTACGGACCGACAACCACGTTCTTGCCCTGTTGGGTCTTGGACGCGTACACATCGTTGATGTGCAGCGGGTGGTGGTTCATCGTGATCAGGCAGAAGAGGTGGTCGTCACCCTCTGTGACCGTCTTGGCAGGCCAATGCTTGTAAACCGCGCCTTCCTCGAATTCCTCGAGGTAACGGCCGTAGGAATGCGCGCCGGTTGCTTCGCGCGCGTCCTGATCAGTCTCGACTGAACTCATCAATTCTCCTGAGTCGTTTCGCCTTGTAGGGCGAAGGAGGGTGGCAGGAGCGCCGGATTAAATGCCCCTGTCTGCTTGCTGGAGGCGTCCCGGTTGTCTCCAAGCGCCTCCAATCGCGCCGTCGAAGAAGCTTAACCGACGTCAAAACATTCTGGTTTCACGTTCGCTCCGCGTCAACCTGAACGGTCTTTGCGGCCACGGGCGGAGGGCCGCGATGGTGAGACGGCCGCTAAGTTGCTGTCCCGGACACGCCTAAAGGAGACCAGATAGTGCGCACCCCACGCGATTTTTTCAAGCCCCAGGCACTCGGGGCCCCTGACCCGGTAACGGAGATTCCGATCAAGCCGTCGCGGATGATCCATTTCCTCAACTTCGCGAACGAGAAGATGGTCGCGAAAGTCCCGGAAATCGCGCCCACCGTTGACATTCTGCTGGGCAACCTCGAGGACGCGGTGACGGTCGACCAGAAGGTTCCCGCCCGTGAGGGCCTGATCAAGGTCGGCTCCGAGTTCGACCTCGGCGACACGCAGCTGTGGACCCGGATCAACTCGCTGGAGTCCCCCTGGGTGCTGGACGACATCACCGAGCTGGTCACCCGCATCGGCGACAAGCTCGACGTGATCATGATCCCGAAGGTCGAGGGCCCCGAGGACATCCACTACGTCGACCGGCTCGTCGCCCAGCTTGAGGCCAAGGCCGGAGTCAAGCGCCCGATCCTGCTGCACGCGCTGCTGGAAACCGCCTCGGGCGTTGTGCGGGTCGAGGAGATCGCCGGCGCCTCTCCGCGTATGCAGGGGATTTCGCTCGGCCCGGCCGACCTGGCGGCGTCACGGCGGATGAAGACCACCCGTGTCGGCGGCGGCCACCCGGGCTACGTGTCGATCTCGGACCCTGTAGAGGGCCAGGAGCGCGTGACCGCCCAGCAGGACCCGTGGCACTACACGATCGCCCGCATGGTCGACGCCTGCTCAACGCACGGCATCCTCCCCTTCTACGGGCCGTTCGGCGACATCAAGGACACCGTTGCCTGTGAGGCCCAGTTCCGCGCCGCGTTCCTGCTCGGCTGCGTCGGCACCTGGTCGCTGCACCCGGCGCAGATCTCGATCGCCAAGAAGGTCTTCTCGCCGGATCCGGACGAGGTCAAGTTCGCCAAGAAGGTGATCGACGCGATCCCGGACGGCGCCGGCGTGCACATGATCGACGGCAAGATGCAGGACGACGCGACCTGGAAGCAGTCCAAGGTGCTGGTCGACCTGGCCACGATGCTGGCCGAGAAGGACCCGGAGCTGAAGGAGGCTTACGGGCTCTAGGGAGTCGGATTGAGCGGGGGTCTGGCGAGTTTTGGGCGCTATAGCGCCCATTAGCGTGCTGACCTCCGCCGTCCAGCCGCTCCAAACGCCATAATCGCCGGTCAAATGCGCATTTCGGCCAAAGCTGATTACGCGGTGCGGGCGGTCGTCGAGCTGGCGTCGATGGAGAGCGAACGCCCGGTCAAGGCCGGGCTGATAGCCGAGAGTCAGGACATCCCGCTGAACTTCCTGGAGAACATCCTCGGGGAGCTGCGCCACGCCGGACTGGTCCGCTCCCACCGCGGCGCGGAGGGCGGCTTCAAGCTGGCCCGCGCCGCCGAGAAGATCACCGTCGCTGACGTGATCCGCGCGGTTGAGGGCCCGCTGGCGGCGATCTCGGGCGAACCGCCTGAGGAGTGTGCCTACCACGGCGCCGCGGAGATGCTGCCGCGGGTCTGGATCGCCGTGCGCGCGAACCTGCGCAAGGTAGTGGAGCACGTCACCATCGCGGACATCGCGAGCGGGGAGCTGCCGGCGGCGATCGACCACCTGGCCGAGGACCCTGAGGCCTGGGTCACTCGCTAGCCTCGCCGGCGATATGTCAGAGACTTCACCCACCCGCCTGCGCTCGGTCCTGTACATGCCGGGCGCCAATGAGCGCGCGCTGGAGAAGGCCAAGGGCCTGCCGGCTGACGCGCTGATCCTCGACCTGGAGGACGCCGTGGCCCCGGCGGCCAAGGCAGAAGCGCGTGAGCGCGTCGCCGCCGTCTGTCATGACTACCCCGGAAAGACCGTTGCGATCCGCGTCAACAGCATCGGCACCGAGTGGCATGACGCCGACGTGGCGGCCGCCGCCAAGGCCGGCCCGGACGCGATCCTGATCCCGAAGGTCAACTCGGTGGAGGAGCTGCTCGGCGTGGAGAAGGCCGTAAACGCCGCCGGCGCTCCGCAGAGCACGAAGCTGTGGGCGATGGTCGAGTCCCCCCAGGCGATCCTCGACGCCCGTGAGATCGCCTCAGCGACCGAGCGCCTGACGGTGCTGGTGATGGGCACCAACGACCTGATCAAGGAGCTGTTCGCCACGCCCACGCCCGGGCGCGAGGCGCTGCTGACCAGCCTCAAGTGGGCGGTGCTGGCAGCGCGCGCGGCCGGCAAGGAGATCGTTGACGGCGTCTACAACGACGTCAAGAACCTGGAGGGCTTCGAGGCAGAGGCGACCCAGGGCCAGCAGTTCGGCTTTGACGGCAAGACGCTGATCCACCCTTCGCAGGTGGAGCCGACCAACCGCATCTTCTCCCCGACCGCGGAGGAGATCGAGCGCTCCAAGAAGGTCATCGCCGCCTGGGAAGAGGCCGAGGCCAGCGGCTCCGGTGTCGCCACCGTCGACGGTCAGATGATTGAGAACCTGCACGTCGAGATGGCGCGGCGGGTTCTGTCCAAGGCGGACTAGCGGCTGTTCAAAAAGCTGGCGGACGAGGAACCGTTCGCCAGCGCTGTCCCCACTTGCCTCCCCCGTTCGTCTCCTGGATGATCGACCAACCTACAGGAGGCAGAAATGCAATACGCGATGCTGGTCTACCCAAGCAGCGAAGAGTTCGCGCTCTCGGATGAGGAGCGCACGAAGCTGACACCCGAGTACCTGGCCTTCCGCGAGGACCCGCGCTGTGTCGGCGGCGCGGCGCTGCAACCGCCCGAGGCGACAACCACGGTCCGTCACGGCGGCTCCGGGCACCTGATCGTCGACGGCCCCTACGCCGACACCAAGGAAGTCCTCGGCGGATATTTCGTATTCGAGGCCAAAGACCTGGACGAAGCCGTTGAGGTGGCCCAGCGGATCCCCGCGGTGCGCCTCGGGGGCGGCGTCGAGATCCGGCCGCTGGCCGAGGTCGGGGCGGAGCTGGCGCACTGATCCAGGAGATCTTCCGCCGCGAGTGGAGCCGTGTACTGGCGTCTCTGGTCGGCTTTCTCGGTGAGTTCGACCTCGCCGAGGAGGCCGCCCAGGAGGCGTTCGCGATCGCTGCCGAACGCTGGCCGAAAGACGGACAGCCACGCCAACCCGTCGCCTGGCTGA
Source organism: Solirubrobacterales bacterium (assembly GCA_017354065.1). GTDB lineage: Bacteria > Actinomycetota > Thermoleophilia > Solirubrobacterales > Solirubrobacteraceae > Palsa-465. Next base: position 7,300 of record JAFMRN010000012.1, on the reverse strand, counting down.
TCGCCACGGCCAAGAACCGGGCGATCGACCGGATCCGCCGTGAGCAAAACCTCCAGGACAAGCTGGGACTGATCGCAGCCGACCAGCCGACGGCGACCATGGACGAGGTAAACCTCGACGACAACACGATCAAGGATGAGCGCCTGGAGCTGATCTTCACCTGCTGTCACCCGGCGCTCGCGCTTGACGCCCAAGTGGCGCTGACGCTCCGCGCCCTCGGCGGGCTCTCAACGGCGGAGATAGCGCGCGCCTTCCTCGTGTCCGAGGAGACCATGAAGCGCCGGCTCTCCCGCGCCAAGACGAAGATAAAGCTCACCGGAATCCCCTTCGCGGTGCCCGCGGACCGGCTGCTTCCGGACCGCATCACAGCGGTCCTGGCGGTGATCTACCTGATCTTCAACCAGGGCTATCCGGATCGGGGCGATCTGGCCACGGAAGCGATCAACCTCGGCCGGCTGCTGGCCGAGCTACTGGCCGACGACGCCGAGGCATACGGGCTGCTGGCGTTGATGCTGTTGCACGACTCGCGCCGGGATGCACGGATCGTGGACGGTGAGCTGGTGCTGCTCGCCGACCAGGACCGCTCACGGCACGATCGGGCGAAGCTGAACAGCGGGCGCGCCGCACTCCAAAAAGCCCTTGCTTTGCAACCCGCAGCCGGGCCCTACGCGCTACAGGCCGCGATCGCCTCCCTGCAGTCAGAGGAGCAGGTCGACTGGGACCGCGTAGTGGCCCTCTACGCGCAGCTGGAGCGACTCAACCCCTCCCCGGTGGTCACACTGAACCGCGCGGCCGCAATCGCAGAGGCTGGCCGACCGGCCCAAGCGCTGCAGCTGGTGGACTCGCTCCCACTACGGGACTACCGCTACCTGCACTCGACCCGCGCCGAGCTGCTGCGCCGCTTGGGACGCTCAGACGAGGCCGAACAAGAGTTTCGCCAGGCGCTCGAGCTGGCGACGACAGACCCGGAGCGCCGTTTCTTGGCGCGCCGAATCGAACAGAAGCCCTAACGGCGCCGCCCCGGCGGCCGCCGCCTGGCCTCCCCGGCGACCTCAAACACGCTGAAGGCCAGCATCGCGGCCACCAGCAGCGCCAGCGGGACCCAGGTATGCAACAGCGCCGTGAGCGCGAGCGCGATCACCACACCGAGGGCCACGCGCCAATCGTCGCCGACCACGAAGTCCCAGATGAACTGCGCCAGTGCCCGGATCCGGTTCATGCGGCGCCCACCGCCAGGTTCTGGCGCCGGATCATGCTGACCAGGCCGAGGCTGAACAGCGCCACCAGCGGCACTACGACGGCCAGCGCGGCGTCACCACCGGGCCAGTTCGCGTGGGCGCCCTCCCCACCCCAGAAGATCCCGAAGCTGGTCAGCATCACGCCGACCACGAACTTCATGGTGTTCTCAGGCACCTGGGACAGCGGCGCTGAGACCAGCAGGCCGGCGATCGCGACCGTGGCGACCGCCACCAGCGCCGCCATCGCCGCCAGTGGTACGTCATGCTGGTTCGCGCCGAACGTTAGGGCGATGAACACGACCTCCAGCCCCTCCAGGAAGCAGCCCTTGAAGGCAATCAGGAAGCTGTAGGGGTCCCACTGGTCATCCAGCGGGGCCTGATCCTCGGCCTCAGCGACCTGGCGCTCGAAGATCGCGTCCTCGTCATGGAGGGCCTTGAGCCCGCTGGCGCGCAGGATCGCCTTGCGCAACCACTGGAGCCCGAAGATCAACAACAGCCCGCCGACGATCACGCGCAGCACGCCGAGCGGGATCGCGGTCAGCGCGGGCCCCAGCGCGGCGGTGATGATCGCCAGCGCGACCAGCGCCGCGCCGAGCCCGGTGAAGGTCGCGCGCCAACTGCGCGTGGTGCCCACCGCCAAGACGATCGTCAACGCCTCGACGCCCTCCACGGCGCAGGCCAGGAATACGGATACAGCAAGGCCAATCGCGGTGCCGGTCATCGCCTCAATCTGTCACAGCAACCAGACCGCTCCGTGCTGTCTCGGTTAAGGGCCTGTAGCCGCCGGTGCTCCGGTCCAGGTACCAGGCAGGATGGGCGTCGTCCCCGGCCCTCGGCACGCCCTGTGCGCGCAGCGGGCCGGCCAGCGGGCGATACCAGGTGGTTACCGGGATCGAGTCGACCTGGTGGACCACATCGGGCCGCTGGTCCTGAGCGAGCCCGGCAACCGCGGCGGTGATGTCGCGCTGGCGCAGCTCATGCCCGGGCCGCAGCGTCACGGCCGCCACCGGAATCTGCGCGCCGTTCAGGGAAACACCGTATGCCAGTGCCAGACCGACCGCCGGCAGCTCGGCCAGCGCCCGCGTGATCGGCGCGCTGAAGACCGGGCCGTCGACGGTCCTGATCACGTCCACGACGTTGTCGAGGCGCCAGTAGTCGCCGTCGGAGTCGCGCTCAAACAGGTCCCCCATCTCCATCCACGCGTCACCACGCTCGAACACGCCGCGCAGCACCCGGTTGGAGCCCGCGCCACTGGAGTTTGTGTTCTGGGTCCTGACCATCAGCATGCCCGGCTCGTTGTCGGCGCAGTCACGCACCAGCCCGTCTAAGCCGTAGACGTAGCTGCGCGCCTGGGCGTCGTAGGCCGCCAGGCGGATCTCGGCGGAGCCCGGCAGCGGCCGCCCCAGCGACCCGGGCTTGGCGCCGGACACGTTGACGAGGATCGCGCCGGCCTCAGTCGCCGCGTAGAACTCCAAGACGCGCGCGGGCCGGAAGCGTTCCTGCACGCGCTGCCAGAGCCCGCTGGGCATGCCCGAGCCGATGAACAGCCGCACGCCGTGGTGGTGCTCGCCGGGATCCTCGGGCGCCTCCACCAGCTCGCGCAGCATCGTCCAGGTGTAGGAGGCGACGGTGACGCCGTAGCGCCGGGTCTCCTCCCAGAAGGTGGTCGGGTCAAAGTGGGTGGACAGCGCCAGCCGCGAGCCGCCGGCGATCGCGCCGCCAATGCTCGTCATCAGGCCCGAGGGGTGATACATCGGCGTCGAGCTGTAAACGGTGTCGTCGGCTGACAGGGCGGCCGAGGACGCGGTACCAAAGGCGCTCATCGACCAGCGCCGGTTCGAGATCCGGTGCACGCGCGTGCCGTCCCCCTCGCCCGTGAAGACGACGAAGGCGATGTCCGAACCGCGCCCCGGGTTCGGCTCATACCAGGCCGGCAGCTCCACGTTCTCGGGGTCGATCTGCTCCATATCCGTCGTGAAGGGCACGCCGAGGTCGCGCGGACCGCCGCCACCGCCGAGCACGAAGGTGTGCACGACCCCGTGATCGGTCGCGATCTGCGCGCGCTCCGGGTCGGCCACGATGTGGCTGACGCCGCCGAGCTCGATCTCGCGCGGGACGTCACCGTCGGGGCGCAGCATCACGGCCACGGCACCGAGCCGGTTGATCGCCACGGCCAGGGCCAGTGCTGTCGGCCGGGCGGACATCAGCACGCCGACGCGGTCTCCTTGGCGGATCCCTATCGCGATCAGGCCGCGCACGACGTTGTCGATCCGCTCGTTGATGTCCTCGGCGGTGTAGGCACGGTCGCCGAACACGAAGAAGATCCGCTCCGGGTTGCGCCGGCGGCGCTCCTCGACCAGCAGGCCGAGTGAGATCCGCGTGTCCGGCTTGATCTGGGCCAGCCGCGCGAGCCGTGGCATCTGGCCGATCACCTCACGCGCAACACCGACGGTGCCGCCGACCCCCTGAGCCGCGGTGTTCAGTGTCTGGCGCACGATCGAGCTCGACACGCTCCCGGCCAGCTCGAGGCCGTAACCGACGCGCCCGGTGCCGCCGGCTCGTTTGGCTTCGCCGGCGGCTTCAGCGTCTCCGTCGCAGCGGCTCAGTTCCGCGGGCAGCTCACCATGACCGCTGGCCCACGCCGTCCAGCCGGCCACCGCCGGCCAGGTCTGCTCGTTCGCGACGTGGCCGACGACCAGCCCGAAGTGCCCGGCTCTCAGCGCCAGCTCGTACACGTCGGCGCGCGGCGCGGCGCGGCGGATCGCGCGTACCCCCGCGGCCGGGGCGATCTCGTCGACCGTCCCGACCACGGACATGATCGGGCAGGAGATGTCAGCCAGGCTCAACAGCCGGTCCTCGACCACGAAGCCGCCCTCCAGCATCCGGTTGTGATGGATGAACTGCTGGAGGAACTCGACCAGCGCCGGGCCCGGCCAGGCGACCCAGCCCTCGTCCTCGAGGAAGCGGCGCTGGCCTTCCCGTGGCAACAGCGCGTCGCGGTCGTGCAGGCGCATGATGAACTCGATCCGGCTGCGGACCGCCTTGACCGGGTCGAACAGGTGAAAGCCGACCCGGCTGGCCCAGGCCGGCAGCGCGGGCAGCAGGTCCGCGAGCGCGCTGTCTGATAGCACGCCGGCACCCAGCGCGGCCAGGCTCTCCGGCACGCCGAAGGGCATCCCGACCTGCGTGTCGACCGGCGAGCCGAAGGTGATCAGTGAGGCCAGCCGGTCGCTGCGCCTATACGCCGCCGCCTGGTAGCAGAACATGCCGCCCTGGGAGTAGCCGGCCAGGTTCACGTCCTGGCCGGTGTGCTCGGCGACGCTGTCGATCGCTTCTGAGACCGCCAGGATGTGATCCCCGAGCGTGCGCTCGAGTCCGCCCTCCTGGCGTTCGGGCGCGCCGAAGTCCACGAGCCACGGGTCGGCGCCGTGCTGGTGCAGCAGCGTCACCGCGCTGGTCTGCGCGGACACGTCGTAAATCTCGGAGGCGAGCATCAGCGGCGGGACCAGCAGCACCGGCGCGCGTCCGGACTTATCGGCGTCGGGGTAGTAGCGCCGTAGCCGGTAGACGCGCTGTTCGGACACGACGCCGTAGGGCGAGGGCTGCTCGTGGGTGTCGAGCCCACCGAAGCGCGCAACCTCCAGCGCGTTCTGCGCCGCGGCGCCGATCCGCCCGACCGGCCGGCTGAGGGTCTTGGGAACGAGGTCCATTGGAACTCGCACATTCTCTGATATCCGCGTATCACAAGACGCCAGGGCCCGTGCAAGTCCATTAGAGTCCCGTCGAATATGAACCTTGCAGAAACGCTCACCAGCACCGCTGAGACAGGTCCGGACCGCCTGGCGATCAAGCTTGACGACCTGGAGCTGAACTACGGCTTCCTGGATCACGCCTCCAAACTGGCGGCCGGGTTCCTGGCCGAGCGCGGCGTCTCTGCCGGTGACACGGTGGCGATCTCACTGCCGAACGTCCCGTACTTCCCGGTGGTCTATTACGGGATCCTGCGACTTGGCGCCACCGCGGTTCCGCTGAACGTTCTGAACAAGGCGCGCGAGATCAACTACTACCTGACGGACTCCGGCGCGAAGCTGCTGTTCAACTGGCACGACTTTGACGCCGAAGGCCTGACCGGCGCCAAGGAGGCGGGCGTTGAGGGCGTCAGCGTCAAGCCCGGAGAGTTCGAGCAGCTGCTCTCCGGTCACGAGCTGTTTGAGGACGTGGCGGACCGCGCACCTGATGACACCGCGGTGATCCTGTACACGTCCGGTACCACTGGTCAGCCCAAGGGTGCCGAGCTGACACACGCCAACCTGGCAAAGAACGCCGAGGTCGCCCGCAACCTGTTCGGTCTTGAGGAGTCCGGTGTGGTGCTCGGTGCCCTGCCGCTGTTTCACTCCTTCGGCCAGACCTGCACTATGAACGCCACCTTCGGTGGGGGCGGGATGCTCACACTGATCCCGCGCTTCGATCCGGCCAAGGCGCTGGAGATCATCCAGCGTGACAAGGTCCAGGTCTTCGAGGGTGTCCCGACGATGTACGGGGCGATGCTGAACCTGCCCTCACACGAGCAGTACGACACCTCGACGCTTGAGATCTGCGCCTCCGGCGGCGCTGCCCTGCCGGTCGAGGTGCTCAAGGGCTTCCAGGAGGCGTTCAACTGCAAGGTGCTCGAGGGTTACGGCCTGTCTGAGACCTCACCGGTTGCGACCTTCAACCATCCCGAGCGCGAGCAGAAGCCCGGATCGATCGGCACCCCGATCGAGGGTGTGGAGGTGAAGCTCTTTGACGAGCAGGACCACGAGGTGCCCGCCGGCGAGGTCGGTGAGATCGTGGTCCGCGGACACAACGTCATGAAGGGTTACCTGAACCGTCCCGAGGCGACCGAAAAGGCGATGCGGGGCGGCTGGTTCCACACAGGTGACATGGCGACCCAGGATCAAGACGGTTACTTCTTCATCGTTGACCGCAAGAAGGACATGATCATCCGTAACGGGTTCAACGTTTACCCCCGTGAGGTCGAGGAAGTCCTGTACGCGAACCCGGCCGTCCGGGAGGCGGCCGTGATCGGTCTCCCCCATGACGAGTTCGGTGAGGAGATCGGCGCTGCCGTGGCGCTGAAGGAGGGCGCCCACACGACGCCGGAGCAGCTGCGTGACTACGTCAAGGCACAGGTTGCCGCCTACAAGTACCCGCGCCACGTATGGATCGTTGACGACCTGCCCAAGGGGCCGACCGGCAAGATCCTGAAGCGCGAGATCAAGGCACCCGCCGAACTGAGCTCTTGAGTTCAGCGCCGCTGATCCGGCCCGCTACACCGGCCGACATAGATGAGATCCACGCGATGATCGTGGAGCTCGCCGAGTACGAGCGCTCGCCTGAGTCGGTCGTCTCGACCGCTCAGCAGCTGCACGACAACCTGTTCGGGGACAGGCCGCTGGCGGAGGCGCTGATCGCCGAGCTTGACGGCCGCGTCGCAGCCCAGGCGATCTTCTACACGACGTTCTCGACCTGGGAGGGCACCGGCGGCATCTGGCTCGAGGATCTCTACGTGCGGCCCGCGTTCCGCCGAACCGGGGTGGGTGAGGCGCTGTTCCGCCACCTCGCCGCGGTCACCCTGGAGCGCGGCTACACGCGATATGAGTGGGTGGCGCTGGACTGGAACACCCCGGCCCTGAGTTTCTATGCCAAGCATGGCGCCAAAACTCACGGCGATTGGCTCCTACACAGGTTGAGTGAGGATGAGCTCGCCCGCGCGGCTCGAGCTTGAACCCGTATCAGTTCCGCTCCCGGTCGTGCTGTGGGAGTGGGGCCGGATCGGGCTGACCGGCTTCGGCGGGCCGCCGGCGCACATCGCGCTGCTGCGTGACTGCGTCGTGAATGACCGCGGGTGGTTGTTGAGCGGCGAGTTCGAGGCCGCCATCGCCGCCTGCAACCTGCTGCCGGGGCCCGCGTCCACGCAGCTGGCGATCTACTGCGCCTACCGGGCCGCCGGGATACCCGGCGCGATTGTCGGCGGCCTGGCTTTTATCGTGCCCGCAGTCCTGATCGTGTTGGCGTTGTCG